>NZ_QSDP01000034.1:0-57084 GCF_003463685.1 Parabacteroides sp. AM58-2XD | reverse complement strand
AATAAAACGTATAAAAATCAAAGGTTTTATAGGAGAATAGTCTTTTCTCCAAAGAATGTTATATATGGAAATTATTCTTTAAGTTTGCAAAGCGAAACTTAGTCGATATATTGAATTGATAAATAAAGAAATGAATATACCCTTTAAAGTATTAAATATAAGCATTATACTCGCCGCTATGCTTTCCGGTTGTCAGCCGGAAATGCCTGTTACATCTTCAATAATAATTGATTTGGACGGCTTTTCTGTTCCTGTTAATAAAAATTTGTATGGAGTAACAATTGAAGAGATAAACCATGCCATTGATGGGGGAGTATATGCGGAGATGATACAAAACCGCAGTTTTGAGGATGGAGTGCCTCCTTTAAACTGCCCTTATGATGCCAAGCGAAATGTATTAAGCACACCTAACGGATGGACGATTCCTTTTATTCGTCCCGATTCAACACCCGGCTGGCGGAAAATTTCTTCAAATACCAGTATATGGCCTGATAATAAGGAGTTGATTAATGATAAAAATAAACGCTCTTTATTGGTTTCTGTTGCCGCTTCTTCGGAAACCGGGAGAGGAGGCGTAGTTGCAACCGGTTATAATGGACTTTCCATACGTGAGGGTGAAAAATATGAATTGTCCTTATATCTGAAAGGTGGGTCGATGATTCCTAAAAAGGTTCGTGTCTTTTAGGCGATTCTGTGGCAGAAACACCTTTGAGTGAAACTTTTGATGTTTCTCCGATATATGAATGGAGGAAATACAAACATACGTTTACTGCTTCGGAAAGCACAAATAATGCTGTTTTGGCTATTACGGCAGATACTTCTATTGTATTCTGGATGGATATGGTTTCTCTATTTCCTCAAAAAACATGGAAAGACAGGCCTAACGGTCTGCGTCCTGATTTAATGGAGATGATTTCCTCGTTGAATCCCCAGTTTGTCCGTTTTCCGGGAGGAAGTTTTGTAGAAGGTTATACGGCCGGAACGTATCCGGTCTGGCATGAAACCATTGGAGATATTTCTACACGCAGGAATTTCTGGAATATATGGGCGTATGGTTCGACCAACGGTATGGGGTATCATGAATATCTGCAAATGTGCGAAGATTTGGATGCGGAACCGCTGTATGTGATTAATAGCGGGGTGACAAGCCAAAGCCGCCGGCCGCGTTATGAGGATATTACAGCTATGAACAAGTTGGTTCAGGATGCATTGGATGCGATTGCTTATGCCAATCAGCCTGCTGATTCGACTTTTGGTGCTATGCGTGCCAGGAATGGGCATCCGGAGCCGTTTGACTTGAAATACATAGAGATTGGGAGTGAGAACTATGGGCAGGAATATTCAAAGCGTTTTGACCTTTTTAAAAAAGCTATTAATGAGGCTTATCCTGAAATTACCGTGATTAAGAGCTCGTTTATTTCAGGGAAAAACCGTAACGAGTGGACTGATTATCATTTTTATTCCGGTGAAGATTTCCTTATCGCAAATCATGACAGATACGAGACCGGGCAATATCTGAGAAGATTTCCTGCGGTTTTCATCGGTGAGTTCAGTATGGGCGATGTCTCTTTGCAAGGAACTTTGCGGGCGGCGATAGGAGAAGCCTGTTTCCTGCTAGGTGTGGAGAGTAGTCCGGAAGTGGTAAAACACCTGGCCTATGCGCCGGTATTGGGAAATGTAAATTATGATTTTCAGAGATATCCGGCTATTTCTTTTAATAATAACAGTGCAATCGGGTCTCCTTCTTATTATATGATGAAGATGTTTTCGGATAACCGGGGAGATGATTTGCTGAAAACAGAAATAGAAACATACAGCAGGCCCCAGGTTACATTCGGATATGCAGGAATCGAACTGTTTGATAACAGTTATGACTTTGAAGATGTACGGATTGATGGCAAACCTGTAACGGATGCGATAGTCAGGACCGGAGGCTGGAAAGTAAATAACGGTACATTAACTCCCGATGCCAACCGCTGGAACTATATCCTAATGGGCGATTCGATAGCTCACGACTACACTTTTTCCATGAAAGTCAGAAGGAATAAAGGAAGCGGACAGATTCAGCTTCGTGTACGGGATAATGGAAAAGAAGGAGAGGCCAACGACCATATTGCAGTTTCCATAGCTCCCGGAACCTGTGAGTTCTATCGTTCAGCCGGTGCGGTTAAAGACACATTGCGTTCTCCTGAACCTTATTCTTTTGAAAGTAACCGTTGGTATGATGTGAAAGTGGTTTGTAAGGATGAAGCCGTAAGTTGTTATGTCGATGACAAATTGGTGCATGAGGTTGTATTGCCTCCGCTGCCGTCGCTGGTTTCTGTTGCCACATTGGAGAAGGAGACCAATACGATTATACTGAAAGTCGTAAATACGACACAACATGAAGAAAAGACGGAATTGAATATAAAAGGTGCTAGTGTCAAAAATGATGCGGAAATCCTTCAATTGACCGGAGAGCCTTTGGTGCGTAATACATTTGATAATCCGACCCGGATTGTTCCAGTATCGAAGAATATCACTTTCTCTCTGGGTGGACCGATGGTTTATTCTTTCCCGCCCAACTCGATTACCATTATGAAGATGAAAGTCGATTAAGATAAAGAAAGGCCCTGAACAGTGATGTCCAGAGCCTTTTTTGTGATTACGAAAATGTGATTAGTGAACCAGCATTTCCGGAGTGATGCGGGTGAATCTTTCTGCATCTGCTTTACGCAGTTTTACACTGCCGTCATTCCAGTTGGAAGGCCATCCGCCGATGATATGTCCGAGGAATACCACTTTGATTTCATGCAGGCCGGCAGCCAAAGCAACAGAAGTGTCGTGGCGTGAGAAACGTTTTACTTCACCGCCATTGTTGATAAGCAGTTTACCGTCAATCCAAACTTCTTCGTTGTCAGAAGAGATATAGTAAACGCCATCTTCCGGAATATTTACATAACCGGTTGCAACGGCAGCATACTGTTTAACGCCTCTCATTGATTCGCTGGTCTTGACAACGCTGGTAAGTTCGCGCAAATCTTTCATGGTCGATTTCTTCCATTCTTTTACGTCAGCCAGTTTCGATGATTCAAGGAACATACCGTCAGTAACCTGCATTTCCAGTCCCGGAGTTGTTTTAGCAACTTCCTTAGCCGGAGCCAGGGCCTGCTTTTCTACAGTGATTGTACGAGTCTTGCTCATTTTACCGGAAGGTAATACGGAGCGGATTTTCAATATGCCTGATTCTGTGAATTCGATAGGAGCAGAGTAAACAGTTGATTCGGCAGTCGGTTCTGTTCCGTCGATTGTATATACCATTTTGACAGGGCGAGTTATTTTGAATGCCAGAGATGCTTTATCCGTAAATGCAACGAAGTTACATGAGCCATTCGGCTGTTCCGGTTGTGGGATATGATAGTTGATGTTGTGTGCATCCAGACGAACATAAGCATTATCAAGTCTGCGTTCGAAATCTTTATAATCCTTACGGTTTAGCGGACTCCATCCGATTTCGGCCAAAGCCAACATACGAGGATACATGCGATATTCCATCAAATCGGTGTTGTACATATATTCCGACCAGTTGTTACACTGAACACCGATTACATGCTGGGCTTTGCCTGTTGTAACCAATGTGTCAGGAATCGGGTTATAGCTGTATACTTTTTCAATCGTAGCATATCCGCCGATAGTTACCGGTTCTATTTTGGAATCTCCCTGATATTGGTCAAGATACATACCACCGCTTCCCGGAGTCATAATCACATCGTGGTCCATGTTAGCAGCAGCGATACCGCCGGCTTCACCACGCCATGACATAACAGTTGCAGACGGTGCAAGACCACCTTCCAGGATTTCATCCCAACCAATGATTTTCTTTCCGTATTTGCCGGAAAGATATTTTTCCATACGTTGTACGAAGTAACTCTGCAAACGTTCTTCCGCGCTGTGCTGTTTGTCGCCTTTTAACCCTTCTTCCTTGATACGTTTCTGGCATAGCGGACATTCTTTCCAGCTGATCTTCGGACATTCGTCACCTCCGATATGGAAATATTCACTGGGGAACAACGGGGCGATTTCATCAATCACGTCTTCCAGGAACTTGAATGTTTCTTCTTTGCCGGCACACATTACGATGTCTTCAACACCCCAGATGATACGCGGAGTACCCGGTTCGCCTTTACAAGACAATTCAGGATAACCGGCGATAGCAGCCATTTCGTGTCCCGGAAGTTCCAGTTCAGGAATAACTGTGATGAAGCGATCGGCTGCATATTTCACAACTTCCTTGATTTCTTCCTGTGTATAGAAGCCGCCGTACTCAGTGCCTTCGCCTTCGATACGTTTTGCTCCGACTTCTGTCAGTTTCGGATATTTCTTGATTTCGATACGCCAGCCCTGGTCGTCTGTTAAGTGCCAGTGCATGCGGTTGACCTTGAACAGGGATAATACGTCAATCTGTTTTTTTACGTTTTCAACTGGAATGAAATGGCGGCACGGGTCAAGCATGAAGCCACGGTATCCGAAACGCGGTTCGTCTTTTACCGAAACACATGGAGTGGTCCATGCGATACCGTTTACAACAACCGGACTTTCGATTTCTGCCGGCAACAGTTGCATGAATGTCTGCATACCGTAGAACAAACCTTGCGGAGTTTTAGCTTTTACAACGACTCCATTGGCAGTTACGTCGAGTGTGTAACCCTCGTTATTTACGTCCAGTGATTCGTCGATGAGCAATGAAATCCCGTTAGAAACTTCTTTGTCTCCGACTGTTACCTGATAACCTGTTGCCAGATTCATTTTAGAAGCAAAAAATTCAGCCACAGTCTTAGCTTCCGGAGTGGAAGCCTGGAAAGCCATATTTTTGCCAACTTTAAAGACTCCTTCGTTCTGAGTCAGACTTACAGGTACAGGAATTACATTGATACCCTGATTATAAGGCATCTGTTTTGTAGGCCCTTCGCTGCATGACGCAAGGATACATAGTGCTGCGCCTGCACACATTGAAACGAGCTTCTTCATGTTATAAAGATAAGTTTATAGATAATTGTGAATTTTGTTTTTCGTAGGGGCGGCCCTAGCGGTCGTCCCGGTATTTACTCCGGTTAAACAGATATTTTTGCCGCTTATACGGTATTTATATACTATATATAATATAATGTATAGGGACGGCGGTTTTAGTGCCGGCCCTATACAAGGTATTTTACCATGCGAAGATTGGATATTCTTTCATGATGCTGTTTACTTTTTCGCGAACAGCGGTGATTGTCTTATCACATTCGGGAGCAGAAAGAACAGTGTCAATTAATTCAACGATTTCAGCCATCAGCGGTTCTTTGGCACCACGGGTTGTGATAGCCGGAGTACCGACACGGATACCTGACGTCTGGAATGCTGAACGGCTGTCGAACGGAACCATGTTCTTATTGACAGTGATGTCGGCAGCAACCAATGCTTTTTCAGCTACCTTACCGGTCAGTTCAGGGAATTTCTTACGTAGGTCGATCAGCATACTGTGATTGTCCGTACCATCGGAAATAATCTTATACCCCTTATCGATAAATGCTTTAGCCATAGCAGCCGCATTTGCCTTCACCTGAGCCTGGTATGTTTTGTATTCCGGTTCCAGTGCTTCGCCAAAAGAAACGGCTTTAGCAGCAATTACATGTTCCAGTGGACCTCCCTGGATTCCCGGGAATACGGCTGAATCGAGTAACTGCGACATCTTTTTGATTTCGCCTTTCGGAGTCTTCTTTCCCCATGGGTTTTCGAAGTCTTTGCCTAACAGAATGATACCTCCGCGCGGACCACGCAGCGTTTTATGAGTCGTAGAAGTTACGATGTGGGCATATTCCAACGGGTTGTTCAGCAAACCGGCTGCAATCAGACCGGCAGGGTGGGCCATGTCTATCATCAACAGGGCGCCTACTTTGTCGGCGATTTCGCGCATCTGTTTGTAATCCCATTCACGTGAATAAGCAGAACCGCCACCGACAATCAATTTCGGTTTTTCGCGCAGTGCAACTTCTTCCATCTGGTCGTAATCGACGCGTCCGGTTTCTTCTTTTACGTTATATTCTGTTGCTTTATATAGGATACCTGAACTATTTACGGGAGAACCATGAGAAAGGTGGCCGCCATGTGCCAGATTCAAACCGAGGAATGTATCCCCTGGGTTAAGAACTGCCAGGAATACGGCTGCATTTGCCTGTGCTCCCGAGTGAGGCTGGACATTTGCCCATTCAGCATTGAAGATTTGTTTCAACCGTTCGATAGCAATCGTTTCGCTCTGGTCTACTACCTCGCAACCACCATAATAACGCTTGCCGGGATAACCTTCGGCGTATTTGTTGGTCAGGCAGCTTCCCATGGCTTGCATCACCTGGTCGCTCACAAAGTTTTCAGAAGCAATCAGCTCGATACCTTTCAACTGGCGCTGATGTTCTTTTTCAATGATGTCGAAAATGATCTTGTCTTGTTTCATTACATGTAAAATTGGTTATTGCAATGAGTTCTCTGCTTATCAAAATGAGAGAATCGTCGCAAATTTACGATAAATTTCTGTATATATAGTCTAATTGTTATCAAAATATAAATAGAGAGGGGAGGGAAAGAGGTTGTTTTTATGCCTATCTTTGCCGTTCTCCGTATTTGTGGAAATATTTCTGTTAAAACTAAGAGTTTAAGGTATGAAAGAGAATAAATATGATGACGAAGAGTTCTTCAGCCGCTATTGCCGGATGTCGCGTTCTGTGGATGGTTTGAAAGGCGCGGGAGAATGGCACATGCTAAAGAAGATGTTGCCCGATTTCCAGGGGAAAAGGGTGCTTGACCTGGGATGTGGTTTCGGATGGCATTGCGTATATGCCATTGAACAGGGAGCGGCTTCTGCACTGGGTATCGATATTTCGGAGAAGATGCTGGAAGAAGCCCGAAAAAGAAATTCTTCCCCTCGGATAACCTATAAATGTATGGCTGTGGAAGATTTTGAATATAAGCCTGATATGTTTGATGTAGTCATCAGTTCGCTGACGTTTCATTATCTGGAATCTTTTGATACGGTTTGTGAGCATGTGTACCGTTGTCTGAGCAAGGGCGGAACATTTGTTTTCTCGGTCGAGCATCCGGTTTTTACGGCTTATGGTACGCAGGATTGGTATTATGGAGCTGACGGTGAGATTCTGCATTGGCCGGTCGACCGTTATTTTACGGAAGGAAAACGCCGTGCTGTCTTTTTGGGCGAAGAGGTGGTGAAGTATCATAAGACATTGACTACTTATATAAATGGATTGATTAAGTCGGGCTTTGAAATAACCGGATTGATAGAGTCGGAACCCGACCCTGCCTTACTGGATACCATTCCCGGTATGCAGGATGAATTACGCAGGCCGATGATGCTCCTTATTTCGGCTGTCAAGAGGTAATAGAACCTGTTTTCTTACTATTCTCAATTTTATACTAGTGTGTTATTGCTCAGTTGATTACAGTTTCCTCGTAGTTTCGTGTTTGGGAAACTCCAGTTCCCTGCCTAGGAAACTGTAATTTCCTGCCTGGGGAACTCCAGTTTCCTGCGGAAGAAACTCGCGTTTCCTGCTTAGGAAACTGAAGCCGTTTCGGCATGTCCGGAATTTTGCTCCCCAGTGAATGACAAATTGCCAACTCAATAGGAAAAATGACCATTCCCTTAACTAGTCGCTTTCTCTACTTTTGTCTTGTCATCCTTTGCGTTTTAGCGGGGAGGCTGATAGATAATAAATATTGGAATATAGATAAATATTACGAACAATTAGGTTAAAACGAATGTTCTGTTAATAACTAACTTAAAAGAGGAGAAACGAAAGATGAAAAAGTATGATGCGATAATCATTGGGTTTGGTAAGGCCGGCAAGACTTTGGCCGCAGAGTTGGGAACAAGAGGCTGGAACGTGGCCATTATTGAACGTTCGGCTGGTATGTATGGCGGAACTTGTATCAATATAGGTTGTATCCCGACAAAAAGGCTGGTACACATGTCGAAAGTAACTCAATACAGGAAACCCTCTTCTTTTGAGCAATACGCAGAGGAATTCCGGAATGCTATTGCCGGAAAAAGAGAACTGACTGCCTTTTTACGCAAAAAGAATTTCGATAACCTCGATTCGAAAGACACCGTCACGGTCTATACCGGTATCGCTTCTTTCCGTTCTCCTCATGAAATAGAAGTGAAAGCAGGCAATGAAACCCTTCTCCTGGAGGGCGAAAAGATATTCATCAATACGGGCGCTTCCACCATTATTCCGTCAATCAAGGGACTGGAAGGTAATCCGTATGTTTATACCAGTACTTCTATCATGGAACTGGATAAGTTACCGCGCCGATTGGTGATTGTTGGCGGTGGTTACATCGGCCTTGAGTTTGCCTCCATGTTTGCCGGCTTCGGTTCCGAAGTGACTGTGCTCGAAGGGGGCGACAAGTTTATTGCCCGCGAAGACCGCGATATCGCTGAGGCGGTAAAAACAGTATTGGAAAAGAAAGGAATTACTATTCATCTGAACGCTTTGGTGCAGTCGATTGAACACAATGGCGCCGAAGCTGTTATAACATATAAAGAGAATGTGGGAGGAGAGCTCCGGCAACTTCCCGCTGATGCCGTTTTGTTGGCAACCGGCCGACGTCCGAACACGACGGACCTGAATACGGAAGCCGCAGGCATACAGGTTTCCGACCGTGGTGCAATCGTGGTAGACGAACACCTGCATACGAACGTGCCCGATATATGGGCCATGGGCGATGTGACAGGCGGACTCCAGTTCACTTACATCTCCCTGGACGATTACCGGGTGATAAAGGATGAACTGTTCGGTAGCGGACGCCGTACGAAAGATGACCGTGTAGCCGTGGCTTACTCCGTTTTCATCGACCCGCCTTTGTCGCGTATCGGTATGGGAGAAGAAGAGGCCTTGCGTTCGGGAAGAAAGATAAGTATCGCACGGATTCCGGCGGCAGCATTCCCTCGGACACGTACTTTCGAGCAGACGGATGGCCTACTGAAAGCGATTGTCGATACGGAAACAGGCGAGATACTGGGTTGTACCCTGTTCTGCGCCGAATCGACGGAGGTTATCAATACCGTCTCGCTGGCTATACGGGCGGGAAAAGATTACACATTCCTGAGGGATAGCATTTATACGCATCCTTCGATGAGTGAATCGTTGAACGATTTGTTTGCATTGATAAAATAACGAAATATAAAATAGAACAGAACATGAAAAAAGCAGATATCGGACTGATAGGTCTTGCCGTTATGGGGGAGAACCTGGCTCTGAACATGGAAAGCAAAGGTTTTACCGTTGCTGTATATAACCGTAGTTTCCCCGGTGAGGAAAGGGTAGTGGACCGTTTTGTGAACGGCCGCGGCAAGGGGAAGAATTTTATCCCGGCCCATTCTATCGAGGAACTGGTGGAAGCCGTTAAGCGTCCGCGTGTCATCATGATGATGATTAAGGCAGGTGCTCCGGTCGATGAGATGATTGAACAACTGTTGCCCCACATGTCGCCCGGCGATGTGATTATTGACGGTGGTAATTCCGATTTCCACGATACGGAACGCCGTGTGAAGGAAGTGGAGGCAAAAGGTCTTTATTTTGTCGGTAGCGGTATTTCAGGCGGCGAGGAAGGTGCCCTGCACGGCCCGTCCGTGATGCCCGGAGGTTCTCCCGAAGCATGGCCTATTGTGAAGGACATATTGCAAGGCATTGCTGCCAAGCTCGATGACGGGACTCCCTGTTGCCAATGGATAGGCGCAGGCGGTGCCGGACATTTCGTGAAGATGGTGCATAACGGGATTGAGTATGGCGACATGCAGTTAATCTCCGAAGCCTATTCTTTGCTGAAGAACCGTAAAGGGCTGGATAATGACGAAATGGCTGTCGTCTTTGAAGAATGGAACAAAGGGGAACTGGACAGTTCCTGATTGAGATTACAAAGAATATCCTCCGCTTCCGCGACGAAGACGGCAAACCGTTGCTGGACAAAATCCTGGACGTTGCCAGCCAGAAAGGAACCGGCAAATGGAGTGCCATCGCAGCGATGGACGAGAACGACCCGCTGACCTTGATTACCGAGGCCGTTTATGCCCGTATGCTATCGACCCTGATATCTGAACGCGGAGAGGCTTCCAGCTTATATCCCGAACCTGTCGAACTGGGTGAAAACCTGTATGTGGAAGAGATTCGCCAGGCCTTGTATGCTGCGAAGCTGATTTCTTATGCACAAGGTTTTTCTTTGATTCTCCGCGCTTCCGAACGTTACGGATGGGAGCTCGACTTCGGCACGATTGCACAGATATGGCGTAAAGGCTGCATCATCCGTTCCGTATTCTTGCAGAAGATTACGGATGCGTACAAGAAGGCTCCGGAGTTGCCGAACCTCCTGTTCGACGACTTCTTCCGCATCAAGATACAGGCCGCTTTGCCATCTTGGCGTAAGGTGGTTGCAGAAGGCGCCCTGAGTGGCGTAGCCTTGCCGGCCATGAGTTCGGCCCTGAGTTATTTCGACGGCTTGCGCACGCTCAATTCGGCTGCCAACCTGATTCAGGCACAGCGTGACTATTTCGGTGCCCATACCTATGAAAGGGTAGACCGCGACCCCGGTATTTTCTTCCACACCAACTGGACGGGCGAAGGCGGTAACACAGTTTCCGGAACTTATACAGTATAAAGGAGGGACTTGATGATGAAAAGAGCAGACAGTCAACTCCTGGTTATTTTCGGAGCATCGGGCGACCTGACAGGCCGCAAGCTGCTTCCGGCACTTTTTGAATTGTTCATTGGCGATATGTTACCCGAACATTTCGCTATATTGGGTGCGGCCCGTACGGGATACACGGATGAAGAGTTCCGTGCCGAACAGCGTAAACACATCCTGGAAGCAAGGGGAAATAAGGAAACAAACAGCGCAGAACTGGATAAATTCCTCCGGATTCTGTTCTACCTGGCATTCGATTCAACCAACTCCGCCGAATATGTAAAACTGAAAGACCGCATCCATTCGTTGCAGCAGCAGGAGAATATTCCGGACAGGATTATCTATTACCTGGCCACTCCGCCGCTGATGTACGAGTTGGTGCCGAAGTATCTTCAGGAAAACGGCATGAATGTGGCTGAGACGGAAGACGGATGGCGCCGCGTGATTGTGGAGAAGCCGTTCGGAACAAGCCTTGAGACGGCCCAGGAACTGAACAAGCATCTCTGCCGTATTTTCGAAGAGGAGGAGATTTACCGTATCGACCATTATCTGGGAAAGGAGACGGTGCAGAATATCCTGGTACTCCGTTTCTCCAACGGTATTTTTGAACCCCTTTGGAATCGGAATTATGTGGATTCGGTCGAGATAAGCGCCTCCGAAACGCTGGGTGTGGAAAACCGCGGCAAATATTATGACGGGGCAGGTGCCCTGCGTGATATGGTTCAGAACCACCTGATGCAATTGATGGCGTTTGCAGCGATGGAATCTCCGGCCGTGTTCGACCCGGAGCCGATTCGCGATGAGATTGTGAAGGTGTTCCGTGCTATCCGTCCCTATACGATTCGTGAGATGAATGAATGGGTAGTCCGCGGCCAGTACGACGGTTATCGCGAGGAGAAGAATGTTGCACCCGATTCGAATACCGAAACGTATGTCGGCATGAAGTTCTTCATTGACAACTGGCGTTGGAGCGGTGTCCCGTTCTATTTCTTTACGGGTAAGAAGTTGCCGGAGAAGTCGTCGGAGATTGTCATCCATTTCAAATCGACACCGCATCAGCTTTTTGCCGGGCAATGTTCGGGCAGTTCATGCAATAAGCTGGTTATCCGCATCCAACCGGACGAAAGCATCACGCTGCGTTTCGGACTGAAGATGCCGGGAGCCGGATTCACCGTGAAACAAGTCGGAATGGAATTCCGTTACGACTCGCTTTCAAAAACTCACCTGCCGGATGCTTACGAGCGTTTGTTGCTGGATGCTATGCTGGGAGATTCTACCTTGTATGCCCGCAGCGATGCGTTGGAGGCAAGCTGGCGTTTTATAGACCCTATCCTGCATCATTGGAAGGAAGAGGGTTCGAAGAATCTCTTCTTCTATGAGCCGGGACAGAATGGTCCGATAGAAAGAATGATGCTAGGCGCAGATTCGATGGGAGCTCCCTGCGAATCATGCGGCTGATAATAATGAAGCATATGAAAATAGAGAATTACAAAGACAACAAAGATGCGTTACGGGCATTGACTCGCCAGTTGATGGATTATATGGCCCGTAAAGAGGATGATGAACCGTTCAACCTGGCTTTGTCGGGTGGTGAAACGGCCAAACAGATGTTTGCCTTGTGGGCGGACGAATATAAAGATAAGATAGACTGGAACAACATGCGTTTCTTCTGGGTGGACGAACGTTGCGTTTCGCCGACAGATACGGAAAGTAATTTTGGTCATGCGAACAAACTGTTGTTCGAACCGCTCCACATTCCCCGTGAGCATATCCACCGGATTCATGGTGAAGGGGAACCGGGGACGGAGGCTATGCGTTATTCGCGTATTGTGAAGGAGTATTTGCCGCGTCACGGCCAGTTTCCCTATTTCGATTGTATCATCTTGGGGATAGGAGGAGATTCACATACGGCGTCTATCTTCCCCGACAATCTTCCCTTGTTGACCGACAGCCGCAATTATGCGGTATCGCAGCATCCGGAAACGGGACAGTTCCGCATCACGATGACGGGCCCGCTTATCCTGAACGGTTCGCCGTTGCTGGTCCCTGTATTGGGCAAAGGTAAAGCGGATGCAATAGAGGAATTGAAGAAGGGGTATTCCATAACGAATGCAACGCCGGCAGCTTATATCCTGTCGCATGCGGTGGATTCGATAGTGTATACGACGCTGTAATGATAAGTCAATGTGTTTGTGCAAATACCGGCCGGTTCGTATTGGACCGGCCGGTATCTAAAGGATTCTGTGAGAAATAAGCCATTTATTTCTCAGAAACTTCTTTCCTTCTTCAACCTTTTGCGCGGCAGTCTTGTTAGATTAATGTATTAACAAAATAAAATCAATGGTTATGACAAAGATAATGCAAACATTGTGGGATGAGAGTGCCGAACTGACCGACGAAGGAATGTCTTCGGATGCCTCTGTCCTGTCTGATAGCTATACATCGGGCGACGTGAAAGACGTCACGGAAACCATTGAAGGCGGCAACCAGGAGGCAGACGACTTCAATGAAAAGAATGATGTCCCCTAAAAAAAGATTCCGGGAAAAGTCGCGCACAGGAGCCTGTTAGTCTTCAGACCAAACACATGTACCCCCTTTTACAACGCATGTATGACCCTTTACGCGAAGATATGCGGCTTTGGCTTTTCCCGGATTTTTATCTTTACGCCCTTTCTCCCTTTTTCGTTTAAAAGCTGATTCGTACATTTCACTTCCTATTCTGTCAGCTTCATTCTTTTCTTATAGGTTACTTCTTTTGCGGCCGCTAGCTTTGTAATGTTATTTTAAATTACAAAGTGATGTTTAAAGCCATAGTACATTTTTCGATTCGCAAAAAACTGTTCGTCGGGTTGACGACCCTCTTCCTGCTAATCGGGGGGATTTATGCCATGCTGACGTTGCCTATCGACGCCGTTCCCGATATTACGAACAACCAGGTGCAGATTGTGACCGTCTCGTCGACGCTTGCCCCGCAGGAGGTGGAGCAGTTGATTACTTTCCCGATAGAGATTGCCATGAGTAATATTATGAATGTGGAAGAGATACGCTCCGTGTCGCGTTTCGGGCTGTCGCTCGTGACGGTGGTGTTTAAGGAGAGTGTCCCGACACTGGATGCGCGGCAGCTGATCAATGAACAGATACAAACCGTTGCCGGAGAGATTCCCGTCGAACTGGGCATGCCGGAACTGATGCCGATAACGACCGGGCTGGGTGAAATCTACCAGTATGTGCTGAAGGTCGCCCCCGGCTATGAGGACCGCTACGATGCCATGGAGTTGCGCACGATTCAGGACTGGATTG
Source organism: Parabacteroides sp. AM58-2XD (assembly GCF_003463685.1). Lineage (NCBI taxonomy): Bacteria > Pseudomonadati > Bacteroidota > Bacteroidia > Bacteroidales > Tannerellaceae > Parabacteroides > Parabacteroides sp. AM58-2XD. Next base: position 43,074 of record NZ_QSDP01000034.1, on the reverse strand, counting down.
TGAAGCGGCAGCTTTCGGGGATTCCGGGGATTGTGGAGATTAACAGTTTCGGCGGCTACCTGAAACAATACGAGGTGGCGGTCGACCCGGATGCGCTCTATTCGCTGAATATTACCATCGGCGACGTCTATTCCGCCCTGAGCAGCAACAACCAGAACACCGGCGGAAGTTATATCGAGAAGGTGAACCGCGCTTACTATATCCGTTCGGAAGGTATGATAAGCGACGTGAAAGACATCGAACGCATCGTGATTACGAACCGCGGAGGCATTCCTATCCATATCAGCGATGTCGGCACGGTGCGCTTCGGTGCGCCGAAACGTTTCGGTGCGATGACCAAAGACGGCGAAGGCGAATGTGTGGGCGGCATTGCCATGATGCTGAAAGGGGCGAACGCCAATGTGGTGACGAAGGAACTGGAGGCCCGCGTGGAGAAAGTGCAGAAAATGCTTCCCGAAGGCGTCAGTGTCGAACCTTACCTGAACCGTTCAGAGCTGGTGAACCGGAATATCTCGACCGTGGTGCGCAACCTGATTGAAGGGGCACTGATAGTCTTCTTGGTGTTGATCGTTTTTCTGGGGAATGTGCGTGCCGGGTTGATTGTCGCTTCGGTTATTCCGCTGGCAATGCTGTTCGGTTTCATCCTGATGCGTGTCTTCGGCGTGTCGGCCAACTTGATGAGCCTGGGAGCGATTGACTTCGGTATCGTGGTGGACGGCTCGATTGTTATCCTTGAAGGGATACTGGCGCATATCTATACGAAACGGCTTGTCGGGCGGACGCTCACGCAGGCTGAACTGGACTGGGAAGTGGAAGCCGGGGCGAGCGGCGTGGTGCGCAGTGCGACTTTTGCCGTTTTGATTATCCTGATTGTGTTCTTTCCTATCTTGACACTGACGGGGATTGAAGGCAAATATTTCACGCCGATGGCGAAGACGCTGGTCTTCTGTATTATCGGTGCGCTGATTCTCTCGCTTACCTATGTGCCGATGATGGCTTCGCTCTTCTTGAAACGGACTATCTCTGCAAAGCCGACCTTTGCCGACCGTTTCTTCGATAAGCTGAATGTGTTTTATAAACGCGGCCTGCGTTTCTGCCTGCATCATACCTGGGCGACGGTCGGTTCCGCTTTTGTGTTGCTGGCGGCTTCGTTGCTGCTGTTTACCCGGTTGGGCGCGGAGTTTATCCCGACGCTTGATGAAGGCGACTTTGCGATGCAGATGACGCTTCCCGCCGGAAGTTCGCTGACGCAGAGTATCGAACTTTCCAGCCGGGCACAGAAGACGCTGATGGAGCAGTTCCCTGAAATCAAACATGTCGTTGCCAAGATAGGGACGGCGGAGGTGCCTACTGACCCGATGGCGGTGGAGGATGCCGATGTGATGATAATCATGAAGCCGTTCAAGGAATGGACGTCGGCTTCCAGCCGTGCCGAGATGGTGGAGAAGATGAAGAAGGCGCTGGAGACGGTCGAGGGGGCGGAGTTCAATTTCAGCCAGCCGATACAACTCCGGTTTAACGAGTTGATGACAGGTGCCAAGGCGGACATCGCCATCAAGCTGTATGGCGAAGACATGGAGGAACTCTACACCCGGGCGAAAGAGGCGGCGATCTATGTGGAGCAGGTGCCCGGTGCCGCCGACGTGATTGTGGAGCAGGCGATGGGGCTTCCGCAACTGGTAGTCAGGTACAACCGCGGCAAGATTGCCCGTTACGGTATGAATATAGAGGAACTGAATACGATTATCCGCACGGCCTATGCCGGGGAGGCAGCTGGCGTGATTTTTGAGAACGAACGCCGCTTCGACCTTGTGTTGCGGCTGGATAACGATAAAGTGTCGGACCTTAACCTCGACAAGTTGTTTGTCCGCACGGCGGAGGGTATCCAGATACCCGTCAGCGAGGTGGCGAGTATCGAGCTGGTGAACGGCCCTTTGCAGATTAACAGGGATGCGACCAAACGTCGTATCGTAATTGGGGTGAATGTACGCGATGCCGATATACAGCAGGTCGTTTCGCAGATACAGGACACGCTGGAAAAGAATGTCAGGCTGAAGCCCGGTTATTATTTCGAATACGGCGGGCAGTTTGAGAACCTGCAAAATGCCATCAATACCTTGCTGGTCGTGATTCCTGTTGCGCTGGCGCTGATTTTGCTGCTGCTGTTCTTCGCTTTCAAGAGTGTGACTTATACGCTGGTGGTCTTTTCGACCGTGCCCTTGTCGTTGATAGGGGGGATTGTGGCGCTTTGGCTGCGTGGGTTGCCTTTCAGTATTTCTGCCGGGGTCGGCTTTATAGCCCTGTTCGGGGTGGCGGTGCTGAATGGTATCCTGATGATTAATCATTTCAATGACTTACGTAAAAGAAACAGATATACAATGAGTACGAACCGGATTATTGCCCGGGGATGCCCGCATTTGTTGCGCCCGGTATTCCTGACGGGGCTGGTGGCTTCGCTGGGATTTGTCCCGATGGCGATTGCCAGATCGACAGGTGCGGAGGTGCAACGTCCGCTGGCGACTGTCGTGATTGGCGGGTTGATTGTTTCGACCGTCCTTACTCTGCTGATTATTCCGGTCTTCTACCGGATGGTTAATTCGTTTCCGCTGATGTGGAAGAAGTTCAGGAAAAGGAGGGGGACGAAGGTTGCCACCCTGGTTCTGCTGCTGGCTGTCCTGTCACCGGCGGTATGGGCGGAGGGAGTAGCAGTTCCCGACGCAGTCCCGGCAACCGTTACGCTGGACGAGGCTCTTGCCCTTGCCATGAAAAACCATCCCCGTTTGAAGACGGCCTCGGCGGCGATAGACCGTTCGCGGGCTGCTAGGGGAGAGGCCTGGGACCCGGGAGCGACTTCCTTCTCCTATTCCTGGGGGCAAATCAATGGTGAGATACGCAGTGACAACCAGCTGGAAGTCACCCAGTCGCTGGGCAATCTTTTGACTCCTTTCTATAAAAACGCTCTGGTCAGCAAGCAGGTGGCGACGGGCGAATATTATCGCGACATGGTACGCAAAGAGATAACGGCGGAGGTGAAACGTGCCTGGGCTTATTATCAGTATGCGGCAAACCTTTGTTCCCTTTACCGCGAAGAGAGCGAGTTGGCAGTTCGTTTGCAGGAGGCGGGAAAACTCCGTTACGAGCAGGGCGATATCACTTTGCTGGAGCGGAATATGGCAACGACGCTGGCTGCCGACCTGCGTACCCGGCTGATGCAGGCGGAAGAAGAGCTTCAACTGGCAGTCCGCCGTTTCACCTGGGTGTGTTATGCCGACAGTCCGGTTGTTCCGGCCGACAGTACGCTGGCGTTGCTTCCGGGTGTGACTGGAGAGGCGGCGCCGTCGGAAGCGCATCTGAATTATTTCCGGAGCCTGGCAGACGAGAAGAAGGCGCTGTTGAACGTGGAGCGCAGCCGCTTCTTCCCCGAACTTTCGGTCGGTTATATCCGCCAGAAGATTTCACCGCTGAACGGGTTGAATTCGTGGATGGTCGGTGTTTCCTTCCCGCTTTTGTTCTTCCCGCAGCAAAGCCGTTCGAAGCAGGCGAGGATAGATGCCGGTATTGCCCGGACGGAAGCGGAAGCGAGTGCCCGCCAGCTGAACAACAAGGTCGATGAGTTGCAAGTCATGCTCCGCCAACAGGGAGAAAATATCCGTTATTATACGACCGGTGCGCTCCCGGAAGCGGATGCCCTGCTGAAGAGTGCGCAAATACAATTCAAGGAGAGCGAAACGGATATTATGCAGTTCGTCCAAAGCCTGAACAGTGCCCGCGAGATTAGGAGAGGATATATTGAAGCGGTCTATAATTATAATGTCTCTGCACTGGAATTGGAGCTTTATACGCGTTGATGAAATTACATTCAGATACAGTTTCAGAAAAAATAATAACTAATACAATAAAGATATACGAAATGAAAACGATATTAATATCTGCCGCAGTCGTGTTATTGACAGCCTGCAATACGACAACCGAAAAAGAACAGATCCCGGAACCGGTTGCACCTCCTGTCGAACCGGCAGTGGTTGCCGCCGATACCATCCGTGTCGATGCCGTCACTTCGGCAACCGCCATGCCGAATCATTCTTCCTTCAACGGAACCATGATTGTGCCTCCCCAACGCCATGCCACTGTCACCCTGACGATGGGAGGGACCGTTCATTCAACGCCCCTGCTTCCGGGCGATTATGTAAAGAAAGGTGCCGTTCTCGCCACCCTCGAAAACCCTGATTTCATCCTGTTGCAGCAAAGTTACCTGGAGGCTCATGCTCAAACGGAATATCTTGAAGCCGAATACCACCGCCAGGAGCGTCTGAGTTCGCAGGAAGCTGCCTCCCAGAAACGTTTCCAGCAGAGCAAAGCCGATTACCTTTCGATGAAAAGCCGCCTGGAAGCTGCCGCTGCACAACTTACGATACTCGGAGTTATGCCCGGCGACCTGCTCAAAGACGGTATCCGTCCTTACCTGGAAGTAAAATCCCCGCTGAACGGTTACGTGACCGGAATGACCTTGAACCTGGGTAAATATATCAATGCCGGTGAACCTGTCTGCGAAGTAATCGACAAAGGCGAAACCCTCCTTTGCCTGACCGCTTACGAGAAAGACCTCGACGACCTTACCCCGGGCAGCCGCATCCAGTTCCGCGTGAACGGCATGGGAAAGCAGACGTTCGATGCTACACTGCTGTCTGTCGGCCAGGAGGTCGATGCCGTAAACCGCTCCCTCGAAATCTATGCACGGGTGAAAGGAAACCACGAACGTTTTCGTCCCGGCATGTATGTGACGGCGCGTGTAGAAAAGAAATAAGTATATTTGTGGTATGAAAGTAAATATAGATAAATATGTATTGGCTGTTGTCGTCATTTCCGTGGTGGTGGCGTTCCTGACCCATTTCCCGGAACTGATATCCCTGTTCGACCATTCCGGGGAGAACAATCTTTTCCCCGGAATGCGGATGGCCGATGTTGCCAATGAAGTGTTTTTTACTTTTATTTCGCTGCTGATTCTCTTTGCCCTGAATACGTTCCTCTTCCGGTTCAACCGTCCGGTGGCACGTATCACGTGGGGAAAGATGGTTTTATCTTTCGTCCTGACCTGGTTGATGAGCAATCTGCTGGGGAAGGTTTTCGTCTTCCTTCACCATCATTTCGACATTCCGGCGATTGATGCGATGGTGCACCATTACCTGCATCCGTTGCGCGATTTTATCATTACCTGTATTGTGACGGGCAGTTGTTATATGATTCACCTGCTTCGCAAAAGCCAGCAGGTGTTGGTCGAGAACCAGCAGCTACGCACGGAGAACCTGGTGAACCAGTACGAAGCCCTGAAGAACCAACTGAACCCGCATATGCTGTTCAACTCGCTGAATACCCTGCGCTCGCTAATCCGCGAAACGCCCGATAAGGCACAGGATTATTTGCAGGAACTGTCGCGGGTGCTTCGTTACACCTTGCAGGAGAATGAATCCCAAAGCGTCACCTTACGGGAGGAGATGGAGTTTGTCTCCGCCTATATCTTTTTGTTGAAGATGCGCTATGAAGATAACCTGGAGTTTGATATCCGGATAGACGAAGCCGCCGGGGCGCGCCAGCTTCCCCCTATGTCCGTCCAGCTGCTAATTGAAAACGCCGTCAAGCATAATGAGATTAGCAATCGTCATCCATTGGTAATCCGGGTCTTTACCGAAGGAAACCGGCTGACGGTCAGCAATCCCGTCCAGCGTAAGCTTACAGCCAGCGGAGGTTTACAAATCGGTCTGGCAAACCTGGCGAAACGTTACAACCTGCTCTTTAAGGAAGAAATCGAGGTGCGCGAAGAGAACAATACATTTATCGTAACTATTCCATTGATATGAATGCACTTATCATAGAAGATGAAAAAGCGGCCGTCCGCAATCTGACGGCTCTGCTTTCGGAGGCGGCCCCGCATATCGGGGTTGTGGCCGTATTGGATAGTATTGCAGAAAGTATAGACTGGTTCTGTGCCAATGCGATGCCCGACCTGATATTCCTCGATATTCATTTGGCGGACGCTCCGCCTCGAGATTTTTGAACATGTGGATATCTCCTGTCCGATCATTTTCACGACGGCCTACGATGAGTATGCCCTGCGTGCCTTCAAAGTGAACAGCATCGATTATCTGCTCAAGCCGATTGGCGGGAGCGACATACGGAAGGCGATTGGCAAACTGGAACAACTGCGTTCGGAGGTGCCTTCAAAGGAATTTGATTATAGCCGCCTGGTTCATGTGCTGAAACGGCAGGAAAGCTACAAGACGCATTTCCTGGTTCCGGTAAAGGGGGACAAGCTGCTTCCGCTATCGGTAGATATGATTTTGTTTTTCTATATCAACGACGGGCTTGTGAAGGCGGTCGTTACCGATGGGCGGGAATATATTTTTACGCAGACGCTCGATGAGTTGTCCGACTGCCTGAACCCGGATATTTTCTTCCGTGTGAACCGCCAGTATCTTATCTCCCGGAAAGCCGTATCCGACATCGACCTCTGGTTTAACGGACGCCTGTCTGTGAACCTGAAAGTCCCTGTGCAAGAGAAAATCCTGGTAAGTAAGGCGCGGGTTGGGGAGTTCAAGGACTGGTTTACCGGGAAATATACCTGAAACCCCGTTTGGTCTATTATTACTGCTGCTTCGTCTACTAAAATATCCGGGCATCGGCTGTTTGTCTAGTTTTGTTTCAAGTTCAATAATAAAAAGAAGCATGATATGAAAACAGTATGGTTGTGGTTGATGTTGGCGGGAGTTTTTATATGTCAGGAAACAAGCGCACAGGTCTGGCTGAAGACTGAATATATCGGTTCGTCCGGATTCCGGGATGCCGATAACAAAAAGGTGGGCGGCAAAGGGGATATGAAGGTGATTCAGGGAGGTGTGAATATTCCCGTATCCATGAAAATGGACGAAAACAACCACCCGACGGCCTGGATGGTCGGTCTGGGCGCTTCCTATGCTTCGATGGATAACAAGGACTTGTCGGAGTATATGGAGTCGCAAATCTTCAATGCGCAGCTGGCTGTTTCGTATATCCGTCCGTTGAGTAAGAGGTGGTCGCTTCTGGCAAGTGCCGGGGTGGGGCTTTTTATGAATACCGGCAGCCTTGCCTATGCCCGTTGGGACCATGTGATGGGGGTGGGGATGGCGGCGGCTATCTGGCATCTGCGCGATAATCTGGATTTGGGGATGGGGGTTGCGCTGAATACCAGTTTCGGTTATCCGATGGTTTTTCCGGCTCTTTTTGTGGACTGGCGGCTAGAGGGGCGTTATATGGTGAATGTCTCGATGATGGACGGAGTGGAGATATCGGGCGGGATGCAGTTGCATAAGTTACTTCGGCTGAAGCTGGTCGGTTCGATGAACGGTATGCTTGCTTTCGTGGAGCATGACGGCAAGGATAAGATATTCACCCAGCAGTATATTACGACCGGGTTGCAACCGGAACTGACTATCACGAAGTCGCTGTCCGTTCCGATAACGGTTGGCTTGTCCGCTTACCGGGCGGCCTTTTATGACGACCGCACGCTGAAAGCGATGTTCAAGTCGATGGACAGGGAGTACGACCCGCATTTCTCACCTGCTTTTTATACGAGTATAGCCATCAAATATGGCTTTTGAGTGGAGGATATGTGTATCTTTGTTCTTTATTTGTGAAATAATTAAACCCTTATTATGCCGAAGTCGGAAGGAACCTATAACAGCTTTTTGATTGATTTTCTGATAGCTCCGAAGTACAGGTTCGGGAGGCATTTGCTGCTGGTACTGTTCTTTACTTTTGTGGCGTTCAATATGCCTTATCTGACCTGCGCCGGTTTTCTGGATGAGGTGGGCGGTATGATTGGGTATGTTAGCTTGCTGTTGCTGGCGTTTTATCTCGGAGGGATTTATCTGCACATGTATGTCCTGTTGCCCGGATTGCTGCTGAAAAACCGGTATGTGTTGTATATCATTATCGTGTCCCTGCTTATTCTGGTTATGATTGTAGTCTCTTTCGGGAGCGATTACTGGCTGAACCGGTATTCCGGGCAGGAGCCGGGGTATTATTCCTTTTTCTATAAGAACCGGATAATGGCAATTGAGATTGTAAGTAACTTTTTCCTGTACGGGTTGCTGATTGCCGGCACTTCCATCACCATCCTGCTTCGTCATTGGATGGGATTCTACCAACGGAAGAACGAACTGGAGAAGGTGAACCTGAAAACAGAACTGGAATCTCTGAAAGACCAGATAAACCCGGAGTTCCTTTTTAATATGCTTGATGAGGCGGGCAGACAGACCTTCGATAACCCCGAACAGGCATCGAAGGTGTTGATGGAGTTGAGCAGGCTGCTCCGCTACCAGTTGTACGACGGGAAGCGGGAGAAGGTGCTGCTTATTTCCGAGATATCGTTTATCGAGCGTTTCCTGGAACTGACCAGGATGAAGTATGCGAACCTGAGCTTTACCGTGACGAAGGAGGGGGAGGTCAGCCGTAAACTGGTGCCGCCTTTATTGTTTATTCCTTTTGCCATTCATTATATAAAGCAGCTGTCGTCGGAAGAGTCCCGGATGGATATTCATTTCTGTTTCCGGGCAGGGGAGCGGGAGTTGTTTTTCTCCTGTATCTGTTTTGCTCCGGGACTGCCGGACGGGCAGAAAGAGCATAACGAAGGTCTGGAAGATGTGAAGCACCGCCTCGATTTGTTGTTCAAAGACTCTTATAAGTTGGAGGCGGTGGATGACGGGGCCCTTTGTAAAACGAATTTATGTATCAGGTTATGATAAATGCATCCGGTTTTCTGCTGCGTCTGCTGATTGATTCCCGTTACAGGGTTTTCAGGCATTTCCTGCTGTTCTTTCTCAGTATGCTGATCATATCCGTGAATTTTTATCTGGATTTGATAGAGGGGAAGGAGTATTTGATAAGAAGTAGTATTGCACAGAGTTTGATACTACTTATACCTATTTATTTGAGCGTATTTATATTGACCCCGCGTTTACTGCTGAAGAATAAGCTGGGGAAGTATGTCATCTCCGTGTTTCTGGTTATCGCTGTGGCTCTTTTGTTTTCTTATCTGCTGCGGCAGGAAGATATCGAAAGAGAGTATAAACTGTATCAGTTTTGGCTGGCAGCCTTCTTTTTTATCTCTTCCATCATCCAGTTGAGCTTGATTATTGCGGGGGCATCGGCGGTGATTGTTTTCCAGGATTACGTGAAATACGGCCAGCGTATCGACGAACTGGAGAATGCGACGATGCAGTCGGAACTGGAACAGTTGAAGAATCAGATAAACCCGCATTTCCTGTTCAATATGCTGAATAACGCGAATGTGTTGATTAGGGAGAATCCGGTGGAGGCGGTGCATGTCCTGTCCAAGTTGAAAGACCTGTTGAAGTATCAGCTGAAAGACAGTACTTCCGAAACGGTTTATCTGGCGGATGATATCCGTTTCCTGACCGATTATCTCAATATGGAGAAGATACGGCGTGATAATTTCGATTTCATTATCTCTACGGAAGGGGAAACAGCGCATATAACCGTTCCGCCTTTATTGTTCATCCCTTTTGTGGAGAATGCCGTGAAACATAATAACGATAACAGGAAACTGTCGTATGTGCACCTCTATTTCAAAACGGAAGAGGAGCAGCTTATCTTTATCTGTATCAATTCGAAGCCGGCCGAACAGAAAGAGAAGCCTGTCGACGGGGGAATAGGCCTTGCCAATATCCGCCGCCGCCTGCAACTTCTGTACGACACGGATTGTTCTTTGCAAATAAATGAAACGGATATAACATATACGGTCAATCTTCGTTTAAAACTAAAAAACTGATTAGTATGAATTGTATCATTGTAGATGATGAACCGCTAGGTCGTAAGGCAATCCAGTTGTTGATACAGGATACGCCGGTGTTGTCTTTGTGCGGAAGTTTCGGCGATGCCGTGTCTGCCGGGAAGTTTATGCAGGCGAGTCCGGTGGACCTGGTGTTTCTGGATATCAAGATGCCGGGGGTGAACGGACTGGAGTTTGCCCGGATGATTCCGTCGGATACGCTTGTCATCTTTGTGACGGCTTATGCGGAGTATGCCCTCGATAGCTATGAGGTGGATGCGATAGATTATCTGGTGAAACCGATTGAAATCGAACGTTTCAAACGGGCGGTACAGAAAGCACATACCTATCATTCCCTGCTGAAAACCGACAACAGTAAGAACCGGGTGGAGTCTGTTTCCGCCAGTCATATCTTTGTGAAAGCGGAACGGCGCTATTTCAGGATACAGCTGGAAAATATCCTTTTCATCGAGGGTTTGAAGGATTATGTCGTGATACAGACTCCCGAACAGCGGATTGTGACGAAGATGAATCTGAAGTCGATTCATGAGATGCTTCCGAAAGATGTTTTTCTGCGAACGAACAAGTCTTATATCGTGAATTCCAATCATATAGCCTCGTTTGACAACAATGATGTCTTTATTGGAAAGTATGAAATATCGATAGGGAATAGTTATCGGGATGCGTTCTTTGAGAAGTTTTTTATGAAGAATAATCCGGCGGATTGAGTACTGTTCTTTTGAAAATCCCGTATATTTGTCGTTGGAAAATAAATAAAGTGAACAAAAGATGCCTAAAATAGCCGCTGCCTTTTCCATTAAGAGTTATGGATTATACACAGCCAGGGAACGCGAGTCGAAGGATTAGGCAGGATAAGTTTGTGGGAGATTGATATGAAAGAATCAGTACGGATATTCCGTTTTATCATTGTGGGGACCTGAATGCTCTTATTACTGCCCTGGTTATTTGGGTGTTGATGAAGGGTGTCGGGTGTAATTACCTTTGGTCGAACATTGCCGGTTATGTTGCTGCGTTGGTTAATAACTTTTTTTGGAGCAAATACTGGATATTCTCCTCCCGGAGTGGAAAGTTTGAACGTGAGGTGCCTCTTTTCCTTGTCGCTTTCGGTTGTGCTTACGGCTTACAGTTTCTCTCCCTGCTGTTGATGGTTGAGATAGGTGATATGAATGAATACCTGGCGCAGTTCCTGGGGTTATTCGTATATGGTGCCGTCAATTTCACGATGAATAAACGGTTGACTTTTACCAGAAAACAATGATTTCTTATCCGGTAGTGACACTATTCAAACTTTATCCTTCAGGCTTCAGGAATATATAATCCTTGAAAAATAAGGAATCCAACTGAAGGGTGTCACATTCCGGATTTTGATTCCGACAGATAGGCACCCGTTTGCCAACCGATAGTTATTTGTTTGTCTACGGGTAGTTATCCGCTCCAAAAAGCATAGGTGTTTCGAAATGTTAAGTCAGGACTTTTGATGACAAAATATATATGCTTTGAAGACAAAAGTCCTATGTTTTGCCGGAAGTTACTTTATCCGGAATTTCCGTATACATTTTTTTACAATACTATCCCTTCAGCCGTATATATTGAAAAATATTCTCTCCCGGCAACTGAAAGCTGAAAGCAATAATTTGAAAAGAGACAGAGTGTATAAAGTTTCTATATGGTCCAATCTGCGTCATCTGCGTGCCATATAGAAACAAATGCTATGACTCGAATCTGATAATAATTGAACCTGTCTATCCTCATGACCATATGGCATTAAGCTTGTGTCGTATTCTTCCAAATCCGTACCATATAAAATGGCAGGTGTGTGAATGCGAATACAAAGGAGATGATTAGCAAAACCTTGCTTTCATCCCAACCCACTGTTTGCTGGTGCCACAACCCGGTGATAACGCAGAGGACGGAGAGGGCAATACCTATCATGTTCAGCGAAAGCTGCCCTTTGCGATGTTGTTGCATATATTCCAGTTTACTATGTTTGATGCCGTAACAGGCATAAATATCCAGTCCGATCAGCATCCAAAGTATTAAACGAATCCATGTGTCGGCCGGAAGGAAAAGCATCATGCAGAGACAAGTCACGATTCCGAGAACCGGTACAAGCGGAACGAACGGCGTTTTAAAAGCACGTTGCACGTCCGGCATCGTTTTCCTTACCACTAATACGCCTGCACAAACCAGTGTAAAGGCAAACAAAGTCCCTATACTCGTCATCTCCCCGGCTACCCGCAGGTACGAAGGCCGCCAACAATCCGACCAACAACATGAAAAGCAGATTGCTGCGTGCCGGAGTGCGGAATTTTTCATTGATATGCGAAAAGAACGGAGGCAATAACCCGTCGCGGCTCATGCTCAGGAATACACGGCTTTGTCCGAGCAACGTAACCATAATCACCGAACAGTAACCAAACAGGATAGCCAGTACGATTGCCTTATTCAGCCAGGGATAATCCGGTTGGATGACCCCGGCGGCATCCGCATGTCCCATATGTGAAATAGCTACGGCAACAGGTGCAATCCCTTCCTGTCCGTTGAACTGGCTGTAATGTGCCACTCCGGTCATCACATGGGCGAAAAGCATATAAAGGATAGTACAAACCAGCAGGGAAACAAGAATCCCGATCGGCATATCCCGTTTCGGGTTTTTAGCTTCCTGCGCAGCGGTCGATACGGCATCGAATCCAAGGAAAGCGAAGAAAACGATTGCTGCCCCGCGAAGCACACCGGAGAAACCGTATTCACCTAACGTCCCAGTATTCGCCGGAATATAAGGAACATAATTCTTCGTATTGATATATTTCCATCCTAAAGCGACAAATACCAATACGACCGAAACCTTGAGGAAGACAATTACCCCGTTGAAAATCGAACTCCCTTCCGTCCCTCGTATCAGGAAAATACTCATCAGTACGACAATAAGAAAAGCGGGTATATTGACTATCCCTCCGTCCCAGGGACATGCTGTCAACGTATGTGGCAGATGGATACCCAACTTCGAGGAATACGACCAGATACCGGCTCCAACTGATACTGACTGTTGTTGCGGCTACGGTATATTCAAGTACCAAATCCCAGCCGATAATCCAGGCAATCAGTTCTCCCATCGTAGCATATGAATAGGTATAGGCACTTCCGGCAACCGGTATCATGGATGCAAATTCGGCATAGCATAATCCGGCAAAACAACAGCCTAATGCAGCAATGGCAAATGATAAGGTAATGGCAGGACCGGTATATCCGGCAGCAACGGTTCCGGTGATAGAGAATAATCCGGCACCGATGATAACCCCTACACCCAGTGCGACCAGACTCCAGGGGCCTAATACCCGTTTCAGCGTTTTACTACCCGACTCGTTAGCCTCCGCCTGTAAAGCGCCTAACGGTTTCTTTATAAATAATCCCATTCTTCTGTTTGTTTAGGTGTGGCTGCGTCAAAAGCCTCTTTTGTCATAGCGAACCCGATGCAGCCTCACAGTATTTCAATAATCGGCCGCAAAGGTAGGGATTACAGGAAAAATATACAAATTCAGTTATGAATGGACAATCGTTCCCAGATGTAATCGGGAATCAGCTTCCAGAAGAATACCAGTGTGACATACCGCCAGTCGATGATGACTGTCCGTTTCTTTCGTTTCAAAGCCCTTACAATCCGTTGTGCTACCCGTTCCGGACGCATCAGCAGCGGATAGTTATCATTTTTTAGCAAAGCCGTTTTCACGAACCCCGGACGTATATCGGTAAAAGTTATCGGTAGCTTTTCCATCCTGGCCAACTGTGCCAGTGCGTCGATATAAGTATTCTGGAAACGTTTGGTGGCGGAATAGGAGGGTGCCACTCCCAAGCCTTTAGTCCCGGCGATAGAACTGATGACGGCCAGGTGTCCGCATCCCTGTTCCTTGAAGTAATGGTAAGCGGCAGTGACCATGCGGGTAAAACCGATTGCATTAGTATTGACGGTTGCCAGTTCAATGTCCGGATTCAAAGTCCGGTTCTGGTTGCCGACACCGGTACTGAGCAGGAACAGGTCCATGCCTCCCAGCTTATCGATTAGCAGGTGGAGCTTGTCTACGGCTTCCACCTCAGTCACGTCGAGTTGTTGTATCTCTGTCTGCTCGGGAGCCTGCTCCTTGAATGCTTCCAGCCGTTCCAGCCGGCGTCCTGCCACTCCAACGCGCCAACCCAGTTGACGATATATCTTTGCCACTTCGTAACCGATACCGGAAGTCGCCCCGATGATAACAATCCTTTTCACGATTTCTTTTTATTTAAAGACTAATAGAAGAACAAATGTAAGCAAAACTTTATTAATTCAACGCTTTGATTCTTACTTATTGATATTCTATATTTCACACATCCATCTTTTAGACTGTTCTTTACTTGTTCATTCAATATATTCTTAATACCTTGCCACCGTGTTAGCTATAGCTTAAGAGATTCATTGTCCTATAAATAAAATAGCATGAAAATAAACAATCTCATCTTACTGGTGTCCTTTTTAATAATGGGAAGCCAGGTCGTAAGCTCCCAATCGAAGACAGGCGACTTACCGGTATTTGATTTCTCAAAAAACTATCCTCAGAAGAAGTTGCGCCTTCAGGATATGGCGGAAATAGAGTATGTGCCTTTGGAGACAACGGATGATATTTTGTTGGGTGGATTGTCGGTACTTTCAGCTGTTACTGATAAATATATTCTTATCCATGAATCCCGATTGGGTGATATATTTGTTTTCGATCGTAAAACAGGAAAGCTCTATTCACATTTCAATCACAAAGGACAGAGCGGGCGGGAATATACATGGATTAATGTCGGTACAATTTTAGATGAGAAGAAGGAAGAAATCTATGTGTGTTCCCAATTCATTCAGGTTTATTCTCTGAAGGGAGACTACAAACGGACATTGAAAATAAATACATTTGATAATGAAATGAGTATTTTCAATTTTGACGATGAATCTCTACTTATCTATGAAGGTGTAATAATTGAACCTGGTCGTGAAAGTAAGACTAAAAAGTCCCCTTACCGTCTTGTCTCCAAAAAAGATGGTAGCCAGCTTTCTGTATTAGACATTCATTTTGAAAAAAGATATACAAACAAAATAGCTCAATCATTGGAGGGTAATATGTGGAGACCTTTTGGAATTTATTATTCACAAAATATGCATTACGGTCCGGATCTAATGATTGCGGATATTTCATCCGACACATTGTTTCGGTTATCCCCGGATAAGGGATTAATACCCTTATTAACCCGCAAGCCATCGACTCATGCTCCTGAACCTCGGAATATATGGATACCTTTAGTAACAACTGATAAGTTCATGTTGATGGGTACGCTTTTATTGGATTTTAAATCACTGAAAGGCGGACCGATCCCAACGTTTATGTATGAATTTAAAACCGGTGAAATAAAGAAGACGCCGATTTTGGATACAGAATATGATACAAGGGCTTGGAGTCAGGGAAGATGGTCGCCGGATGCATCGCCTGATATCGCACGGAATATGGTCGCTGAAATGATTCAGGCATCAACGGTTATAGAGGCTTATCATGGAAAACGTTTGGTCGGGAATGGTATGAAGATTGCAAAGACACTTGTCGAAGACGATAATCCGGTAATCAGGATTATTAAATTCAAGTAATAAATATATTAGTGCCGGAAGTTGTTTACTTATTGGCATTCATACAATAATTACTATATTTGTGGAAACAAATCTTTAAACCATATTTATACCATGAAACATTTATTTTTTGGAAAGCTATTGGTTGTGTTGCTCTCCCTTTTCTGTGTATGTTCGGTATCCGCACGCAAACCTATCAAGACGTTGTTGATTACCGGGCAAAACAATCATAACTGGCAAGTTAGTCATGTTGTTTTAAAGCAAATACTGGAAAACTCCGGTCGTTTCTCCGTAGATTTCGCTGTGTCTCCTTCACAAGGACAGGATATGTCCGGTTTTGTGCTTGATTTTGCTCCGTATGAATTAGTTGTGTTGGATTATAACGGTGATTCATGGCCGGAAGAAACAAACAAGCGTTTTCTGGAGTTCGTGCAAAATGGCGGGGGAGTGGTCGTTTATCATGCGGCAGATAACGCATTCTCCAAATGGCCCGAATTTAATAAGATATGTGCCTTGGGAGGATGGGAAGGACGAAATGAAAACTCCGGTCCTTATGTGTACTGGCAGGATGGCAAACTAGTCAAGGATAGTTCTGCCGGTCCGGGCGGTTCGCATGGAAAACAGCATGAATATGTGTTGAACGGGCGCGATAAAGTTCACCCCATCGTAAAAGGATTGCCATTGAAATGGCGTCACACCCAGGATGAACTATACGACCGTATGCGTGGTCCGGGTAATATCGGAGACTTGCTTTATACGGCTTATTCGGATAAAGAGACTGGAGGTTCAGGACGTGAAGAACCGCTGATCTTTACCGTCGATTACGGAAATGCCCGTATCTTCCATACCATGCTCGGACATGCCGGTGCTACTGTTGAAGATAATACAGCTATGCAGTGTACAGGCTTCCAGGTCTTGTTACTGCGCGGTGCAGAATGGGCAGCAACCGGAAAGGTAACTCAGAAAGTGCCCAAAGATTTCCCGACTGAGACACAAAGTAGTTACCGGAAGGATTATAAGGAAAAAAATAAATAGATATTATTTTCTTTTGAAAGAAAAGCAATTAAGAAATCAAGGCTGCATCTGGTTTTTACCGGAGCAGCCTTGATTTTTTATCTATCCTTCTATGAAGGAAAAATAGGTTTATTCAGCTCGTAATGTATCTGCCGGAGCAATTTTAGATGAGAGGTAAGCCGGATACCAGGCTCCCAGTGTGATAAAGAATGCCATAAGCAGATAAGTCGATATCAAACCGGCAAAGACGCGGAAGAAAGTGACCGGCATAACATTCGTGTCAATCAATTCCATTTTCGCAATATTGATGCAGATGATAGCGGCAGGGATAGCCACCAGGCTTAATAACAGCCAGCCTTCTCCGATCATCATTTGCAATATCTGGCGGCGTGTGGAGCCAACAGCCAGGCGGAGGCCGATTTCAGATTTCCTGTACTCATTACGGAACCAGAAAGTGCCGATGATTCCCAAGAATATATTGAAGATCAGGAATGCCATAAAGGCTATCCGGTAACGGATGGCATCTGTCACTCCGTTTGTCAGATAAAGTCTGTTTCTCAGGTCGTCGTAAGAGTCGACTTTGGAAAGTATGAAATTACCGACATTTATCTGTTCCCTTATATCCCGTTGGAAATCTTCTATGAATTTTTGTTTGTTGAGCCCGGGTTTTACCCGTATACTGATTTCTAACGACCAGGCGAGTTGTTGCTCATTCCATTCCTTGAAATAGGAAGTAGGCAACAGAAAGTAAGCCGCTCTTTCTTCCCGGCTGTAATCGTCACGTTTTAATATCCCGCAAACACCTCCTATCCGAAAAGAATTGTCATTCTTCATGTAAATAGAACGTCCTTTAGCCTGTTCTCCGGGGAAAAGTTCTTCAGCCAGTTTACGGGAAATGACAATGTCCTTTTCGGTCAAAGCATCTTTTAAAGAAGATCGGTCTTCTTCGTTCAAGGGGCGGACTCTGAATACATCGAAGTAGGAAGGAGTAACCGGTAAATATTGGAACTGCACTATTTTCGAACTATCTTTTCCCATTTGGTTATCCATATAACTGGGGTTATAAGGACTACTATTCTGTGTCAGGCAAACTTTTTCTACCTGTGGATATTGTCGGATACGTTCTAAAATAGATAGGTATAGGCTACCTGCCTCTTCCGTGTTTTCATGGTGAATATAGTTGGGACTACTTTGCGGCACAGTTGTGAGCCGTACCTGGTAGGTGTCTTTTATCTCGTAAGCGCTATTGATTGAATTTGCATATCCGATCGTTATGAAGTAGTCCATAATATACCATAATAAAATGAATACCAGGAATAATTCAGCGGCAATCCAGGCATTTTGCCGGCGTTGTTTCCATAAAAGTTTTAAAAGATGATGTATCATGATTCTAGTTATTTATCGTTTAAAGCATCGACAATGGGACGTCTGAGTGCACGCCAGGCAGGAACGAGAGCGGACATCAGATTTAAAACCAGGCAGAAGATCAGCGTATATCCGAAAATTGCGGGGTTGATCAGCATGCCGGGAGAAAGATCGATAGAGGCGGTGAGCGAACTGCGTCCCAGTCGTAATTACCCAGCAACCATCCTTTCAGCATAAATATCAATCCGTAGGAGATCAATAATCCGATCAGTCCGCCTAATAATGTGAGCAGCAGGTTTTCATATAATATCTGCAAAAGCAATGTTCTGTTCTGGGCCCCGAACGCTTTACGGATACCTAATTCTTCCATGCGTTTTTTCATGCGTGATGCAGTCATTCCCGTCAGATTGATGGAAGGAACCAACAACAGAAGGAGTACTACTGAAAAGATTTGTATAAAGACTTTCATGAATTCCGGACAGGAGAAGGAATCTGTGCGTAACCAGGCACGTAGAACGGTGTCAGGCTGTTCGTTTAGTACAAAATTATATTGTGGAATATTTGCACTGTAACGCCGACAATTTTCTTCGGCTTCCCGGCGGATTGCATCAAAGTCGCCTGGTTTCTTTGCCAGGATATAAAGCTGCATATAACCTAAAATAAAATCACACCATTTACTTCCCTGTATCTGTGAAGGACGGTTGGTGAAAGGTATCCACATTTCAGCGTAACAGAATTGTGCTATGGAAGGTACATCTTCCACAACGCCGGAGACCTGGTACTCTTCAAAGTTCAGCAGAAATGTTTTACCTGTTGCATCCGATGTATTGAACAGCCTGCGTGCCAGTGATTCGCTCACGACAGCTTTTCTGATTCCGGAGGTAAACTCTTCTTCCGTATAAGGTTTTCCGGCAAGGAATCTGAATTGGAATATTTTCCAGAATGTAACATCTGTACCCATCACAAGTCCGTTGTATACTTCATCACTCCCCGGGGTTTGTATAAATTCGGTTTGTTCTCCGATCGGGAGGATGGCAGTGACAGCCTCCGGAGTCTGCATTGAATAAAAGCATTCTTTGATGGTCGGATAAGAAAGCCGGCTACTTCCGTTTCCCTGACCTTCCACTTTGTTTAGAATTTTTCCGTGCTGTATGACCAGCATCCGGTCACGGTTGGTTTCCGGAGCGATATTTCCTGTTCGGAAATAATATAAGATAGCCAGTACCATGACCATCGTAATGGCCAGACCGGTACCGGTTATATAAATGATGCTAAAGAACTTGTTTTGTCTCAGCATCTGCATAGCCTGCCTGAGATAGACCTTATACATAGAAGACTTTGTTATTATTGTTTGGAATCTATAATAACAAAGTCTGTGCCATAAAGGTAAAAGCCTGTTGTTCAGTCTATGGACATACTTTTTACTGTTCGTTATCGGACATAGTGTTCATTTTTGTAAGGCTTATTATTCCATCTTCCAGCGAAAAATGTTCATCGTGATCGGCCAGGTAGCGGATTACGGTGATGATCTTGTCAGCGGGAAAAGGTAGGTTCTCCGTCAGTTTCTTAGCCTCCTGCGGACTGTCGGTCAAAGCCTCCTGCAATGCGTCACGGATGGCATTGAACGTATGGTTGTTCAGACCCGAATCGTTTTTTGCCAGACATACATCGCAACAACCGCAATCGGAAGTCCCTTTTTCACCGAAGTAAGAGATCAGCATCCGGCTCCGGCATATCCGGTTTTCGTTGATGTATTCCATGACCCGGTTGATACGGCTTTCAAAACGTTCTTTACGCTCTTCGTAAGCCGAACGGGGGATAGACAGATATTTAATCTCCTCCCGGGTACGGGTATAGATAATGAGAGGTGTTTTCTTATGAGGGATGTAATTGACAATCCGGTATTTGGAAAGTCCGACCAGCACTTCATAAATCTCCTGCTGACTCAGTCCGGTACGGGTAGAGATCAGCCCTTCATTAATATATACGTAATCCGAGAACAGGCCGGTGTAGGAACGGAGTATCGTTTGTATAACCTCGTCCGTCTTTTTATCCTGATGCAGGTATTTGTAAAGCTCGTCACGTGTGGCGGTAAATACCAGACGAGAAGCATTTTCCTGTTCTTCCGTATATTCTATGTAGCCTGCCAGTTCAAGTATCTTTAGGGCATGATGTGCTTGTAGATGCGAAAACTTATAGGCTGTGCAGAAATCGACCAGGGAGAAGTCGTGTACTGTATCCAGTCCGAAACCCATTGCTATCTGATAATAATTACCTAAAGCATCGTACACCCGACTGATAAAATCCCTGTCCGGAAATTCATCGGCCAGCCGTTTCTTCAACTTTGTACAATCTATATTGGAACACAAAGCGACAGCGTAAGCCCTCTGTTCATCCCGTCCGGCGCGTCCGGCTTCCTGATAATACTCTTCCAGCGATCCGGGCATATCCATGTGGACCACCAGACGTACGTCCGGCTTGTCGATACCCATCCCGAATGCATTGGTCGAGACAATTACCCGGCACTCGTTATTCTTCCAACGGTTCTGGCGAAGGTTTTTGTCGTCGCGGTTGAGGCCGGCATGAAAGAAATCGGCTGATATGCCGGCTTGCTGAAGCAAGACTGCAATTTCCTTTGTCCGTTTCCGGTTGCGCACATAAACGATGGCCGTTCCGGGAACTTTTCCCAGAATGTATATCAATGTGTTTATCTTATCTTCCGTCTGACGGACGATATAGGACAGGTTCTTCCGGACGAAACTTTTCCGGAATACATTCTTTTCCCTAAAATGTAGCCGTTCCTGGATATCATTCACTACCTCCGGAGTAGCTGTTGCCGTCAGGGCAAGAACCGGCACACCGGAAGATCTTCCCGGATATCGGCAATGCTCAGGTAAGAAGGACGGAAGTCATATCCCCATTGCGAAATACAATGGCTTTCGTCGATAACCAGCAGACAAACATTCATTGCCTGTAGCTTACTTTTGAATATATCGGTCCCTAACCGTTCAGGCGAAACGTACAGGAATTTATAATCGCCGAAGATACAGTTTTCCAGCTGGGCGATAATCTCCTGGCGGGTCATGCCCGAATAGACGGCAGTTGCTTTTATCCCCAACCGGCGCAGGTTATCCACCTGATCCTTCATCAGAGCGATCAGCGGGGTTACGACAATACATATTCCTTCCATTGCCAAAGCCGGAACCTGGAAGGTAATCGATTTACCTCCCCCTGTCGGCATTAGCCCGAGTGTATCTTTCCCCTCACAAACGGAGTGAATAATATCTTCCTGTAAAGGACGAAAAGCAGGGTATCCCCAATACTTTTCTAATATCTTATGGTAGACGTCCACCGGTTCCCTTCATATGTCATCGACCTTTATGTCTTTAACCATGAGTTGCAAGGTCGTGTTTCCGTTATATGTATTCTCTTCAATCGTATAGCAGATATTAAAAGGTTTCATCCCTTTAATATGCGGGCTGTGCTGATGCATTCCGAAAGCGATGCCATGGATGGGCGTGTTCGATTTGTCGTCTATCAGTTCCAACTTGATATGTTCCAGTTCTTTGCCGACCAGCTTGCTTGTTCCGTAATCTTTCACGTTCAACGAGCAGAATACCGGTTTCTGGTTGTCCGGTCCGAAAGGATTCATCTTTTTCAGTTCGCTCATGAACTTGGTATTGATGTCCTTCAGGTCGAGAACGGCGTCAATGTCGATTTGCGGGATCATCTGTTCGGGGATAATCTCGTCGGCAGCCAGCTTCAGGAAACGCTCGGTAAATTCGTCCAGATTTTCTTCTTTCAGAGAAAGGCCGGCGGCATAGGTATGTCCCCCGAAGTTTTCCAGTAAGTCACGGCAGTTCTCTATTGCCTTATAAATGTCGAAACCGGTAACTGAGCGGGCAGAACCGGTGATTAGTTCGGATGATTTAGTCAGCACAACAGCCGGGCGGTAATATTTTTCCGTCAGGCGCGACGCAACGATTCCGATAACTCCTTTATGCCAGCCGGGATTGTAAACGATTATCGCTTTCCGGTCTTCCATATTGGCGAATTCATCGATGATGGCGTTGGCCTCGTCGGTTATTTTCTTATCGAGTTCGCGTCGTTCGTCATTGTATTGGTTGATGTTTTCACTCTTCTCGCGGGCTGATTCTACATCTTTGGCGAGAAGCAGGTCGACTGCTTCTTTTCCGTTCATCATCCGTCCGGATGCATTGATGCGCGGACCGATCTTGAAAACGATGTCGCTGATGGTTATCTCTTTCCCGGTAAGTCCGCAGATGTCGATGATGCCTTTCAGTCCCAGGCTGGGATTACTGTTCAATTGCTTTAGTCCGTAATAAGCCAGGATACGGTTTTCTCCCGTAATAGGCACGATATCGGATGCAATGCTGACAGCCGTCAGTTCCAGTAATTTCTCCAGTTCGGAGAAAGGGAAGTTATTGCTTTTGGCAAAAGCCTGCATAAATTTGAAGCCTACGCCACAACCGGACAGATGCTCGTACGGATAGATGGAATCAACGCGTTTAGCATCCAACACCGCAACGGCATCGGGCAATGTATCATCCGGCATGTGATGGTCACAGATAATAAAGTCAATGCCTTTTGTCTTTGCATACTCAATCTTTTCGATTGCTTTGATTCCACAGTCGAGCGAAATAATTAATGTGACTCCGTTGTCGGAGGCATAATCAATCCCTTTATAAGAAATACCGTACCCTTCGTCATACCGGTCGGGGATATAATAATCCAACGTCGATGAATAGGGTCTTAAATACTTATACACAAGCGATACGGCAGTCGTACCGTCTACATCGTAGTCGCCGTAAACCAGAATCTTTTCTTTATTGCCCAAGGCTCTGTTCAACCGTTTCACCGCCTTATCCATATCCGGCATCAGGAACGGGTCATGCAGATCGTTCAGATTGGGTTTAAAGAATTTTCTGGCTTCTTCGGCCGTCGTAATCCCTCTCTGAACAAGCAGGAGACAGATGACCGGGCTGAAACCGATTTCGGCTGCCAGTGCATCTCTCTTATGTAATTCTTCTTCTGTCGGGGTTTGAAAATTCCATTTGTTAATCATTATATATTGTTTTTTTCTTTTTATCTCCCTAAAAATAATGTGCCAATTACTAATGTGCCCATATGCTAATGATAATACCTTATAAAATCCTGATTTCCAGGATTGGCACATTTGCATATTGGACTATTGGCAAATTATTATTTTTGAATCCGTAAAGTTAGAAATTAAAATGGAGAATTTTGGTGGGGCTGGCGAAATATTAACAATAAAATTTCCAGTTTGTGAAACCTGATACACTTCCTATGGTTGTTCAATGGTATCAGCCGGCGGTGGAAAACTTTCATTTGCTTGGCGGTGGTTGTGGCATACAATTATTTTCTGTTTATATCGTTAGTTGGAAAATAAACCTGTATATTTGTCACAATATTTTAAAAAACAATGACGGAAGATATTAAAAAAGCCTGCGAAGTGATGCAGGAAGGGGGTATAATCCTTTATCCGACAGATACTATCTGGGGGATTGGTTGCGATGCGACCAACGAGGATGCCGTACAGCGTGTGTACGAGTTAAAGAGAAGAGCAGACAATAAGGCTATGCTGGTTCTTATGGATAGTTCTGCCAAATTAAATATGTACGTGAACGATATTCCGGATATTGCCTGGGATTTGATAGAAGTAGCGGACAAGCCGCTGACTATTATTTATTCGAATGCGAAGAACCTGGCAAAGAATCTGCTGGCTGACGACGGTAGTGTAGGTATCCGTATTACCAATGAAGAATTTTCCCATAAGTTATGTGAGCGTTTCCGTAAACCGTTGGTCTCTACTTCTGCCAATGTGAGCGGGGAATTGTCTCCGGCCAATTTCTCTGAAGTGTCCGAGGTAATAAAGAATGGTGTGGATTATATCGTTTCCTACCGCCAGGATGATATGAGCAAGGCACAACCGTCGAACATCATTAAATTGGGTGCCGGAGGTCTTATTCAGGTGATCAGATAATAATGAAAAGAAGCAGAGAGGCCGCAAAATACATATTATCGGATTTTATATCGGCAGCCGTAGCCTGGTTTTTATTTAACTGGCTGCGCTATGAAGAACTGGCAGTATATGAGGGCGCTACTTCCTTTACCAGCTATCTGGGGTATGTACAGGTGGTGAAGGGACAGTTGTTCGTTCCGTTCTTTTGGCTGATATTATATTATTTTTCGGGTTACTACAACAAACCATTCGGTAAGTCAAGACTGACGGAGTTATTCTCTACGTTTGTGACGACACTAATCGGAGTGGTATTTATATTTTTTGTTGTGGTGCTGAATGATTTGCCTCGCTCTTTCCATATTTATTATGAGTTGTTCTTCGTCCTTCTCGGATTGCAGTTCTTTCTGACGTATATTCCCCGCCTGGTAATTACACAGAGCGGTTTGCGGAAGATTAAAAGCCGGGAGTTGGCAATGAACGTGCTCATTATCGGTGCCGGGAAGAAAGCAACCCGTATTGCAGGTGATTTGCACCGGATGGGATACCATATTTCAGGTTTTATTCCCGAAGATGATGCGGCTCCGGTAGAAGTGGAGAAAGAGCTGGTTGCCGGAACTTTATCCGGATTGGCTTCGGTTGTGGCAGATAAGAAAATTGATGAACTGGTACTGGCTGCCGAAACGGAGGACAACAAAAAACTGCTTACGATTCTTTATTCGCTTTATCATTATAAACTGCCAATCAAGGTGTTGGCGGATAAGTTGAGTATGTTGTCGCAGGTGAAGATAAAGACAATCCGCGGGATTCCGCTGGTGAATGTGACGGAGAATAACCTGTCGGCGGTGGAAAAGAATATAAAGTTTGTGATGGATAAGGTTGTCTCTGTGTTGGTCTTGCTGATATTTTCGCCGATGTATCTTTATATAGCCTGGCGGGTGAAGAAAGATTCGCTGGGACCGGTCTTTTTCCGTCAGGAACGGATTGGATATATGGGGAAACCTTTTTATATCTATAAGTTCCGGACGATGTATGTGGATGCGGAAGATAACGGCCCTCTGCTTTCATCGGAGAAGGATAAACGGATTACTCCGTTCGGCCATATATTGAGGAAATACCGGCTGGACGAGTTTCCGCAGTTCTGGAATGTACTGAAAGGCGATATGTCAATCGTCGGTCCACGGCCGGAACGGAAGTATTTTATCGACCAGATTGTGAAAAAAGCTCCTTTTTATTATTTGTTGCATAATGTGAGACCGGGTATTACTTCATTGGGAATGGTGAAATACGGTTATGCCAATGATGTCGATAAGATGATAGAGCGTTTAAAGTATGATATATTATATTATGAAAATATGTCGTTAGTGCTGGATATAACAATTTTGATTTATACGGTGAGAACGGTATTTACAGGTAAAGGTATTTGAAATGGCAAAAGAAGGTTTATTTTACAGGTTCCTGTTGTGGAGGGACAAGCATATAAAAGAAAAGCATTTTATTCTGGTAATCAGTTTCCTGGTCGGAATATGCACGGCAGCGTCTGCGATTATCCTGAAACAGTTGATACACCTGATTCAGCATTTACTTACTGGGAATTTTGATGTGAGCGGGGTGAATTACCTGTACCTGCTTTATCCGGTAATCGGTATTTTGCTGGCAGGGTTGTTTGTAAAGTATATTGTGCGTGACGATATCAGCCATGGGGTAACGAAAATCCTCTATGCTATTTCGCAGCGCAAAAGCCGTATCAAGCCTCATAATACCTGGACTTCCATTGTTGCCAGTTCGGTGACGATTGGTTTTGGTGGTTCGGTAGGAGCGGAGGCTCCGATTGTACTGACGGGAGCGGCCATCGGTTCCAATCTCGGACGCCTGTTCCGGATGGAGCAGAAGACGTTGATGCTGTTAGTCGGTTGCGGTGCGGCAGGTGCAATTGCCGGTATCTTTAAGGCGCCGATTGCCGGGTTGGTTTTTGTGATCGAGGTCTTGTTGCTTGACCTGACGATGACGTCGGTGTTGCCTTTGCTGATTTCATCGGTGACGGCGGCGACGGTTTCCTATATTTTTACGGGGACGGAAGCGATGTTTAAATTCTCGCAGACAGAAGTGTTCGAGATAGAACGTATCCCATACGTGTTGTTGCTGGGTGTCTTCTGCGGATTGGTTTCTCTTTATTTTACGCGGGTGATGAACCGGGTGGAAGGGATGTACCGCAAGTTGGGTGTGTACTGGAAGAAGTTCCTGCTCGGCGGTGTTATGCTGAGTGTGCTTATCTTTCTTTTCCCTCCGTTGTATGGTGAAGGTTACGACACGATTGGTTCGTTGCTGAACGGGCAGTTCTCCCATATAATGGATAAGAGTTTGTTCTATGATTTGAATGATACTTACTGGGGAATCCTGGTATTCCTGTTCCTGATTCTGCTGACTAAAGTGTTTGCCTCGAGTGCGACCAATGCCGGCGGGGGATGTGGTGGTATCTTTGCACCGAGCTTGTATCTGGGTTGTATTTCCGGTTTCCTTTTTGCGCATGCTTCCAATTATTTCCCTTTCACCATGTATATCTCTGAGAAGAATTTTGCATTGTTGGGGATGGCGGGAATTATGTCGGGCGTCATGCATGCGCCGCTTACCGGTGTGTTTCTGATTGCGGAACTTACCGGTGGATACGACCTTTTCCTGCCGCTGATGATTGTTTCCATCAGTTCGTACCTGACGATTCTGATGTTCGAGCCTCACAGTATCTATTCGATGCGTCTGGCACAGAAAGGTGAATTGCTGACCCATCATAAAGACCGCGCCGTACTGACTTTGCTGAATACGGATAGCGTGATTGAAAAGGACTTCCAGGTCGTTTCTCCGGAAATGTCGCTGGGAGATATGGTGAAGGTGATTGCAAAGAGCGGACGTAACTCGTTCCCGGTAGTCGATGAAAAGGGCGTTTTGCTGGGAATCGTGTTGCTGGATAATATCCGCAACATTATGTTCCGTCCGGAGTTATATAACAGGTTCCATGTATCCAAGTTCATGGTGTCGGCTCCGGCTAAGATATGTATCGGGACACCGATGGAGCAAATCATGGGTGTTTTTGATGATACAAAGGCTTGGAACCTTCCCGTGGTGGATGAAGAAGGACGTTATGTCGGCTTTATGTCGAAATCGAAGATATTTAATTCATACCGCGAAGTATTGGTAGAAAACTTTTCAGGAGATTAAAAGATGGAAAAAAAAGAGTTACGGATTGTATATATGGGCACTCCCGATTTTGCGGTGGAGAGCCTGAAAGCCTTAGTTGAAGGCGGATATAATGTAGTAGGAGTGATTACGATGCCGGACAAACCGGTCGGACGTCACGGAAGTGTCTTGCAGGCAAGCCCGGTGAAGGAATATGCCGTGTCGCAGAACCTTCCTGTCTTGCAGCCGGAGAAGTTGAAAGATGAGGCATTCCTCGCTGAGTTGCGTGCTTTGGAGGCTGATTTGCAGATTGTAGTCGCCTTCCGTATGCTGCCGGAGGTTGTCTGGAATATGCCCCGTTTCGGAACATTCAATCTTCATGCGTCTTTGCTGCCGCAGTACCGTGGGGCGGCTCCCATCAACTGGGCGGTGATTAATGGCGATACGGAAACGGGTGTGACCACCTTCTTCCTGACACATGAAATAGATACCGGCAAGATTATCCGTCAGAAACATTTGTCGATAGCCGATACGGATGATGTCGGAATCGTACACGATGCCTGATGACTATGGGTGCCGGCCTGGTGACGGAAACGGTGGACTTGTTGCTGGAAGGAAAAGTGGATGCCGTTCCCCAGGAAGAGTTTTTTAAAGACCCGGCAGAACTTCGCCCGGCTCCGAAAATATTTAAGGAAACTTGTCGGATAAACTGGAATCAACCGTTGAAGAAGATCTATGATTTTGTCCGCGGGCTCTCTCCTTATCCTGCTGCATGGACGGAGTTGGTTGCTCCGGACGGAAGCCGCATGGCGTTGAAAGTGTATAAGACGGAAAAGCGTCCGGCTTCGCATGACCTGGCAACCGGCACTATCTGTACGGATGCAAAGAGTTATGTCGATGTGGCTGTTGAAGACGGTTATATTCGTTTCCTGACGTTGCAGCTGGCCGGAAAGAAACGGATGGAAATAAAAGATTTCCTCAACGGTTTCAAACAAATCGGTGATTATACAGTAGAATAATAATGAAGGAAACCAGGCGCATTATCTATATAACACTGGGTTCTTTCTTCCTGATATTGGGAGCAGTCGGCGTATTTGTTCCGTTGCTCCCGACTACTCCTTTCTGGTTACTTACCTGCTGGTTTTATATCCGTAGTTCCGAAAAGTTATATAACCGGGCGATGGATAACCGTTATTTCGGACCGTATATCCGAAATTATCTGGTAGACAAAGCAATCCCGCTACGTTCAAAGATTATCTCGGTGGCGGTGATGTGGCTGTCTGCCATTCTTACTTCTCTTTTCCTTATTGAATATCTTTGGGTGAAAATCTTGCTGATCCTGATAAGTATCGGGGTGACCTGGCATATTCTTTCGTTTCCTACAAAAAAGTAAAATTTCTTTAGCCGTATATAATTAGGAGAGTAACGGATAGATACTGTAATAATGGTAATTATATCTGTAATTCGTCTACCAACAACCTCGCCGGATTGTTCTATTTTTGTATCATCAATAAAAACAAAGAACTCGGTTTATGAACTTAATAAAAAAGAGTAAGTGGCGTATGATAGCAGGAATAATTATAGGTATACTGATCGTATTGGGAGTGGCTGGTATTGCATTTCCGGACATTGATCTGGCTATTCTGGAAAACGGACAATATAACGAAGACTGGCAACATATCCATCTGATGCCGGCTGCCTAGGTGAGGCTGCCCGTGATCTGAAAGCGAAAAGGCTCGTCACTGTCCATCATTCCAAATACGCACTTGCCCGTCATCCCTGGGACGAACCGTTGAAGAATGAACTTGAAGCAGCTACCCGAAACTCGTTGGACCTGATTGCCCCGGAGATTGGACAGGTAGTAGAGTTGGAGGTCCGGTAATTTTGTATCACGTAAAACAATTAAATAAATTATGGAAACAGTAAAATTGAACAACGGCGTGGAAATGCCGATTTTGGGTTATGGTGTCTATCAGGTGACACCCGAAGAATGTGAACGTTGCGTACTGGATGCTTTGAGTGTCGGCTACCGTTCTATCGACACCGCACAGGCTTATTTTAATGAAGAAGGGGTTGGAAATGCGCTTGTTAAAAGCGGTATTCCCCGGAGCGAGGTATTTATCACCACCAAAGTCTGGATATCCAACGGAGGCTATGAAAAAGCAAAAGCATCTATCGACGAATCCCTGCGCAAACTGCAAAGCGATTACATCGACCTGCTCCTGATTCATCAGCCTTTCAACGATTATTACGGTACTTATCGTGCCATGGAAGAGGCCTGTAAAGCAGGCAAGGCACGCGCCATCGGCGTAAGTAACTTCTATCCCGACCGTTTTATCGACCTGGCAGAGTTTTGTGAAATAAAGCCGGCTGTCAATCAAGTGGAAACACACGTCTTCAACCAGCAGATAGAACCGCAGAAAATCATGGAGCGCTACGGCACCCGTGTTATGTCGTGGGGTCCGTTTGCCGAAGGACGGAACGATTTCTTCACAAACGAAGTACTGAAAACGATAGGGGAGAAGTATGGAAAATCAGTGGCACAAACCGCTTTGCGTTTCCTTATCCAGCGCGGTGTCATCGTCATTCCCAAATCAACTCACAAGGAGCGCATGATTCAGAATATGGAAGTGTTTGATTTTGTCCTGACGGAAGAAGATATGCAGGCTATAGCCGGACTCGATAAGGCCAAAAGTCTGTTCTTCTCGCATTACGACCCGGAGATGGTGAAATGGCTGATTGATCTGGTAAAATAATGAAGTAACGAAAAAGGCTTTATTGGCTAATTGTGAGTTGATTACAGTTTCCTCGTAGTTCCGTGCTCAGGAAACTCCAGTTCCCTGCCTAGGAAACGGTAATTTCCTGCGGAGGGAATTCCAGTTTCCCAGGCAGGAAACGCGCGTTTCCTCCTAAGGAAACTGGAACCCCTTCGCAAGTGATTATCTTGTTTCTTTCAGTGCATCTTCCAGACTGATGCCTAACGCATCGGCAATGCCTTTGCCATAAGCAGGATCGGCTTTGTAACAGTTGCGTACGTGACGTTGCTGGATGAACAGTTCGGCACCACCGATCTGACGGGCGGTGTTTTCGAATAATAGCTGCTGTTCGTCAGGCGGCATCAGGCGGAATAAAGCACCCGGCTGGCTGTAATAATCGTCATCGTATTCGCGTTCGTTATAATTATAGATGTCGCCGTTCGCTTTCAAAGGCGGTTCTTTCTTTTCGGGAGAGTCCTGCCATTCGCCGTAGCTGTTCGGTTCGTATCCTTTTGCGGCACCGTAGTTTCCGTCTACACGCATAGCTCCGTCGCGGTGATAAGCATGGAAAGGACAGCGGGGTTTGTTTACCGGTATTTGTTCGGAGTTGACTCCCAGACGGTAGCGTTGTGCATCGCCATAAGAGAAAAGGCGTCCCTGAAGCATCTTGTCGGGAGAGAAGCCGATACCTTCTACTGTATTTATCGGGTTGAATGCGGCTTGTTCCACATCGGCGAAATAGTTTTCCGGATTACGGTTCAGTTCAAGGATGCCCACGTCTTGCAGCGGGAAGTCGCCGTGCGGCCATACTTTTGTCAGGTCGAACGGATTGATACGATAGTTGTCTGCCTGCTCTTCCGTCATCAACTGAATCTGGAATTTCCATTTAGGGAAATCTCCCTTTTCAATGCTTTCAAACAAATCACGCTGATGCGACTCGCGGTCTTTGGCGATGATTGCTTCTGCTTCCTGGTCTGTCAGGTTCTTGATTCCCTGTAATGTCCGCAGGTGGAATTTCACCCAGATACGTTCGTTCTTTGCATTGATAAAGCTATACGTATGACTACCGAATCCATGCATGTGACGATAGGAGTAAGGGATTCCACGTGAGCTCATTGTAATGGTGACCTGATGCAATGCTTCAGGAAGTAACGTCCAGAAATCCCAGTTGTTGTTTGCACTGCGCATGTTTGTTTTCGGATCTCTTTTGACGGCGTGATTAAGGTCGGGAAACTTCAGCGGGTCGCGCAGGAAAAATACCGGAGTATTGTTTCCGACTAAATCCCAGTTACCTTCTTCCGTATAAAACTTCATGGCAAAGCCGCGGATATCACGTTCGGCATCGGCCGCTCCGCGTTCGCCGGCAACAGTGGAGAAGCGGACGAAACATTCGGTCTGCTTGCCTACTTCACTGAAGATTGCTGCTTTTGTGTACTTTGTAATGTCATGTGTGACAGTGAAAGTACCGAATGCTCCGGAGCCTTTGGCATGCATACGTCTTTCGGGAATAACTTCGCGGTCGAAATGGGCCAGTTTCTCCAAAAACCACGGATCTTGTAATAACACTTGTCCACGCGGACCTACTGTCTGGATGTTCTGATTGTCTGCTACGGGACGACCGTTGGCAGCTGTGAGTTTCTTGTTCTCCATAGATGAATTTTTTATCTGTATATAGTCGACGACATTCTACCGTTGAATATTAATGTAACCGAACGGACACAGCTTTTGTTTTTAATTATTGAACAAAAGTAAAATGTTATTCAGCAGAAATCAAATAGGTAATTTTGATAGGCGGATAAGGGTTATTTATCAGGAGAAACAACAAACGGTTGTCCGGCTTGATAAAGATTTGATATTAATTATCAATCTCATTTGGTTTTTCAGATTATTGTAGTATATTTAGCCTTCAGGAATCAAGGCGTTTGCCTAATTGTTGGCTTTGAATAAAAATATGAACTAAAAAAACTGAATAACGCATATGACTGATCTGACTATAAACACTTTATATGAAAACAATCTTTCACTGGAAGGATCGACCCGTATTGATTTTACGAAGACTGTAAATTATATATCAGCTCACACCTCTTTGGATATAGGGATTGTAAAGAACAGATGTCCGTCCAGTTACCATATATCGAATCTTTTATTAAGGAAAGCACAGCTATTATATCGGAATAATGATGTTTCCTGGATAGAGGCAATCGCTGCTTTCGAAGAACTGCATGCAGAATGTTTGCAGAAAGACAGGAAAAATGCGATCGGAGCGTTTACTCTTGCTTTGGATATTTTTAAGTGGATCAGTGAAGGATCGGATTACTTGCAGTCTGTCTATAAAGATGATGTGGAGCTGAAGCGGGAGGAAATCTTTCGGCGGATGGATAATCTGCAAGGGAAAATAGAAGCATGTAAATGCATTTTGGATAAAAGGACCGAATCTCGGCTGGCGAGCATACTGTTCAGGTTGAAAGCGAGCGGGAATCTTTGGCATGCAGAAAAAGAAATCCGGCAGATATTATATCTTTTATCCTATGACACGGATGTTCTGACGAATGCTTTGATGTTGGTTATCCGTTTGATCAATGAACTGATAGCAAGCAACCGAATCGGGAAAAACGAACTTGCAGAGTTATACAGCCTGTTAAAAAGAAAAGCGCAGGCGGTGGAAGATAAGACTGCCGAAGTATGGTACATGGATGAATGGAACACTGTCCATCCGGTTATTACGAATGCGATACAAATACATGCTTTCCTCTACCTGGTATCGAAAGAGGCAGAAGTTGCCGATTCTGACCGGGCGGTGATTGCTGCACGTATTTGCCGGTATTTATCCCGTATCCCTTCTGTTTATGGTGGTGTATTGAAAAATAAATCGTATACGCTGTTAACCGGAGAAAACCGGCTGAACGGCAAAATCCGCTGGGACAGTTTGTGTGATTATGATGAAAGGCGTATGTTGGAACAACTCGTTACGATACCAATTGAAGATGCTGCCTGTCCTGTTTTTGAGCAGGCACTTAAGTGGCAACAGTATAGCAATGCATCGAATACGCTGACACTCGATAACGATGGTTTTACGCTCAGTACACATTTGCCCCATGCTTCCCTTTTATGGAAAGGGCGCAAAGACCGGGCGTCCGTGTTGAATAACAGGTTGTTTGTGGCCTTATTCGATAAACCGGTCTGTTCGTTCGATGCCTGTAAGACCATAAAAGATTACAGGTTGTACTGGAAGCAGCTGGCGGAAGATTTTCCTCTTTCTTTGCAGGGCAGCAAACCGGTTGTCGAGATGTTTCCTGAAGAAGAAGCATTTACTGCGAAGAAGTCGGAAGAAGAATTTCCGGGGATTGTCTATCCTTCGCCTAACGAGCGGGTAAATATTCGTATTTTATCGATTAATAAAGAATCGATGTCGATGTATGCGGAAATAATCGACAAAACTTATCAGGGAATGAAAGCCCGTTTGCCTTTTGCCTATATCAATTCCTGTTATAGCATGATTCCCGGATTTTCCGATCTGTTTTCTGTCAACCAATTGTTTCAGGCTAAAATAAAAGAAGTGGAGAAAGGTGAAATTCTTTTATCCCTGATACAGGATTTCAATGAATTTATTTATCCGGAATGTGTACGGCGGAAAGCATTGTTGGGGAAGGTAGTCGAAGTTCGTGACGGGAAAGTCTGGTGGTTGCTTTCGTCCGGAGCTACGGCTACGACTGCTTTGACCTCGCATAAAAAATACCGGATCGGAGATATCTTTAAGGTTGAATATGTCGGTCTCCTTTCCCACAAACTGAAAAATACGATCAATGTACAGTCGCATGTGCCTCGTCCTGACCATGCGGCTTTCGACCGGTCCGTGTTGGAGAATATACGCGATTTCTTTATATTCCTGACAAAAGAGATTTATAAAGGAGACGGCGACTCCGTGTTATTGACCGAACAGAAGAAAGAGAATAACCCTTTTTTCGTTGCCCTGAAAGATCTGAGCCTGGAAAATGTGAATATTACTCCTTGCGATATGGAAGAAAGCAAAGAAGTAGTGGAAAAAGAGGTGAAGAGCACGCTTGCTGATAACCCGGCATTAACGATCGAACTGGTGCGCGAACTGATCTTTTGCGTGGATTCGCTGGTTTTGGAACTGGATGATTCTACCGAACGGTTCAATGTATATAACATATTGAGTCTCTTGTGTAACTTCACCGGCAACCAGGCGTTGGCTAGTTATTACCAACTTTGTGCCGACTATATATATAATGTAGAAGTGCTGATGACGGAGCCTTATCATACCCGTTTTTCGGAAGCGAACATACAAAAGTTCCGCGATCTGCTGAAGAAGATGGAGCTCATGGATATAAACCGTTATGGCCGTAATCTGAAACAGTGCCGGCAGGTGATACGGGTGATGCAGACGTTGTATGAAAAAGACTCTTTGTCGCTCTTGAACTCTTTTATGCAGGACAAGAACCCGCTTGTTTCGGAATTGGCCCGCTATTTCAGTATTGTTCGTTTTCTGAGGGAGAAAGATACGGAGTTGCAGGAGGTTATCTATAAAAGCATCAACTTGCTGTTGGGCTTTAAGGAACCCGGGAAAGAAAAGAAGACATATGTTCCGGTCTACTTCGGGCACGAAGGCATGGAGAAGGAATTTAAGACATCGGCCTTTATTCATGCCAATAAAAATGCCGGCGAAGATCAGAGTGTCGTCTTGGCCCGTGTCATCGCCTCTTTCATGAATACAGACGGAGGAACGCTTTATATCGGCGTCAACGACAAAGGTTATCTGAACGGGTTGGCAGAGGATTTGAAATTTGCCCGTAACGACAGCGATGTCTACCTTCGTGAAGTCAACAGAAGTATCATTTGCCAGTTGGGAGAAAAAGAAGAAGACCGGAACCGGTATCAGGAAAATATCCGTTGCCGGATCTATGAATATGAAGACGGGAGGATGGTATTGGCCTTTAGGGTGGTGCCGATCAATGAAGTGGTGAAGGTGAAAGGGGTTGTATATACCCGAACAGGCAGTTCAAGTATGGCAAAGGCGGTGTGCAATGTGGACGAGTTTGTTAAACAAAGGCGTACACTGAAACTGGATTCAACACCTAAGAAGCCTGAGTTTCCGGTATTCTTCAGCGAGGAACGGAAAGAATACATTTTTAAGGTACAACAAGACAGTAATGTGCAACAGGAGATTTTTCTCCTGCCGGAAGTAGAGGTAAAAGAAGAGACCGTTCTTCCGCCGATGCGCGAGATAAAAAAAGACAATGAGAAGGGAAAAGCTAAAAACAAAGCGTATGCGTGCAAAACATCCGGTTTGCGAACGAACCCCCTGATAAAGAAACCGGACCACGGATATACGCCGGGGCACTTATTCGTTTCTTTGTTTGCCAATGGAAAGATCGCCAGTTCTCCCAGTCCCAAAATAGGTGTTTGGGGAGGCGAGGGAAAAGTCCTGTTCTCTTATAATCCGGAAGATAAAGAGGATATCCTGGTTGCAGTTTTCGCCAATGGCGAGGTCGGCCTGTCGAATCTGAAAAAAGGAATATCGCAACCCAATACTCCACTGGCATTCATCGATTCGGTAGACGGACTGCTCTTTTTGTCTCCGGCTCATAAAACAGACTATCTTTTGCTGATCGCGGATAAAGACGGGGAGAAAAGATTCCGTATTATAGCATTGGATGATTTTGAAAAGTCGATGAGCATTCAACCCCGTAATACGCTTGTACTCGAACCGGATAAAGGAACGTTCGTCTATGCAGAGATCCTGTCTGCCGAACAGGTCGGAACCCTTAATGAAGATAAATTGTCGTTGAAGGAATTTGACCAGTACAATGCCGGACGGCGATGGGAACATACCGTTTATAAATCGGATGTGGAAGTACTCAGTTCTATGTGCGGGATTACTTTCTGATCATATTGGTGATCATTCCGCAACAGAATAGATAAGAGGATGCGTCGAAAAGTTACAGTCTTTTGGCGCATCCTCTTTTTACAATCTAAAGACCTGCATCAGGCTTTAGTTGCAGTTTTATTGGGAGAGGCTTTGTCCAGCCATTTCTCCTGGAAGGTTTGCATCCATTCGTAGAAGCTGGGGATAAAGGCGGTCGCAAAAATCGTATTGATGGCCATGCCGAATACGACGGCTGCCCCCAATGATACACGGCTGGCTGCCCCTGCTCCGGTGGCAAACAATAACGGCATGACTCCGAGTACAAAAGCGAACGAAGTCATCAGGATGGGGCGCAGGCGGACGTGTCCGGCTTCGAGGGCCGCTTCGCGTATCGGATTACCGGCGGCACGGTAGTCGCGGGCAAATTCGACAATCAGGATACCGTTCTTTGCAGAGAGGGCTATCAGCAGGATAATCCCGATTTGCGTGTAGACGCTGACGGGCACTCCCATAATGAAACAACCGAGAATGGCTCCC
This sequence comes from Parabacteroides sp. AM58-2XD, assembly GCF_003463685.1. NCBI lineage: Bacteria > Pseudomonadati > Bacteroidota > Bacteroidia > Bacteroidales > Tannerellaceae > Parabacteroides > Parabacteroides sp. AM58-2XD. The sequence goes on along the minus strand of NZ_QSDP01000034.1, from coordinate 6,870 downwards.
AGCAAGGCGATCGGCAATCCCATGATGGCTGCCAGCGGACTTGTCCAACTTTCATATTGTGCCGAAAGAACCAGGAAGGCCACCAGTAAAGCCATACCGAATATCAACATCGTGGTCGAGCCGGCTTTGGTCTCCTGATAGGCGACGGAGGTCCATTCGTAACCGAAATTGTCGCCCAGCTGTTCCTGTATGAGTTCTTCCATCGCCTGTATGGCTTCTCCCGAACTGTATTTCGGATTGGCAATACAAGTGATGGAGGCAGAAGAATACATATTATACAGGTTAATCTGGTCCAGTCCCAATTGTTGTTTCGCTTCCGTAAAAGCGGAGAAAGGAACCATCTTGCCGGAACTGTTTTCCAAACTCAACCGCATAAGATCATCGATGACCTTTTGCGCCTGTCCGCCGGCTTCAATCTTGACCTGATAGATACGCCCGAACTCGACAAAGTCATTTACATAGGCGGCTCCCATGTAATAGCTGAGGGTGGAGAAGACATCGCTCAACTGTAATCCCAGTAACTGCACTTTGTCGCGGTCGATATTCAGACGGTATTGGGGAACATTCGCCTGATACATACTGGATAAACTCAGAAGTTGAGGTTTGGTACGGTATGTTTCCAGCAATGTCTGTATGGCATGCTGCATTTCGGTCGGTCCCAGGTTCTTGCGGTCTTCCAGTTGGAGTTGCAGACCGCCGGAAGCACCCAGGCCGGGAATGGCGGGAGGAACCAAGGCAAAGATCTGTGCTTCCTGGATGCCATAGGCTTCCCGGTTGAAGCGGGTGACGACATCTTGTGCCGTATGACCTTTCCCTTTTCGTTCACTCCAGTTCTTCAGTACGACAAAATAGGTACCGGTATTCGACAGTTCGCCGCCTCCCATCACAGAGAAACCGTTTATTCCCATATAGGTTTTGACTTCCGGATAAGTGTCCAGTATCTTGTTGATTTTCTGGCTGACGGCTTCGGTGCGTGGCAGGCTCGAAGCCGGTGGCAACTGGCTGGAGATAATGAAATATCCGTCGTCTTCTTCCGGGATGAAGGTCGAAGGCCAGCGCATGAACATGACGGCTGCCGTAGCTGAAACGATCAGGAAGATTATCAATGTGACCAGCTGATGTTTCAACATGCGGTCGACAACATCGTCGTAGATCTTCTGCGTTTTGTCGTATACCTTATTGAAGGCTTTGAAGACGACAAACTTCGGGTCGTTAGTGACGCGCAGGAACAGGGCGCAGAGTGCCGGTGTCAATGTCAATGAGTTGATGCCGCTCAGGACGGTTGCGGCAGCAATCGTCAGGGCGAACTGTTTGTAAAGTTGTCCGGAGATGCCGCCAATAAAAGTGGTCGGGATAAATACCGCCAACAGAACCAATACGACACCGATAACCGGCCCGACAAGTTCGCCCATCGCTTTTGTTACCGCTTCGCGTGCCGTATATTTCCCGGTATCCATGTATCGCGACGAGTTCTCGACGACAATGATTGCGTCGTCTACCACAATGGCAATCGCCAGGATCAATCCGAATAACGTTAATGTGTTGACCGAGAATCCCAATGCCCCCATGACAGCCAGCGTTCCTATCAATGAAACAGGAATACTGAGGCAGGGAATGATTACCGCCCGGAAATTCTGGAGGAAAAGGAAAATAACCAGGACAACCAGGGCTGTTGTCTCCAGGAAAGTCACCAACACTTCGTCGATAGAAGCGTTGATGACTTCTGTCGTGTCCAGAGTAACGCCGTATTCGACGCCTTGCGGAAGGGTGGAGGCAATCTCTTCCATCTTTGCCCGTACAGCTTTGGATACTTCCAGCGAGTTGGAGCCGGGCAGCTGGTAGATGGCAATGGCGGCAGCCTGTTGTCCCCGTAACCGTGAAGTCACGTTGTAGGAGGAACTGCCCAGTTCGATACGGGCAATATCTTTCAGCCGGAGTATTTTACCGCCTTGCTCTGTCCGCAGGATGATATTGCCAAATTCCTCCGGCGTAGTCAGCCGGCCTTTTACGGTCAGGGTGTATTGATAAGGATTGTTCGCCTCTGCAATTGGCTGGCCTACGTAACCGGCAGAAACCTGCCTGTTCTGTGTCGAGATAGCCTGGAAAACCATATCCGGCGTCAGGTTGCGGATGCGCATGACTTCGGGGTTGAGCCAGATACGCATGCTGTAGTTGCCGGCTCCCATGACACTTACCGAACCGACTCCCGGCAGACGGGCCAGCTGGTCGGTCAGGTTCAGGCTGGCATAGTTGCTCAGATAAAGTCCGTCGTAAAGAGAATCCCTGGAAGTGAGGGAAAGCATCATCACGATGTTGGATGATTGCTTTTTAGTCGTGATTCCTTGTACGATTACTGCTTCCGGCAGACTGCTTTGTGCAATGCTGACACGGTTTTGTACCATGACGGTAGCCATGTCGATGTCCGTACCGACAGCAAAAGTGATGGTCAGCGAGTAAGCGCCCGAACTGGAAGAGTTGGAGCTCATATAAAGCATTCCGTCCACACCGTTCACCTGTTGCTCGATAGGCAGTCCGACGGTTTGTGAAACCGTCTGCGCATCGGCTCCCGGATAAACTGCCGAAACCTGTACGGTAGGCGGTGTGATATCCGGATATTGGGCGATGGGTAATACGTTGAGTGTGACCAATCCCGCAACCACGATAATCAGGGCAAGAACGGTGGCAAAGATGGGTCTGTTTATAAAGAATTTTACCATGACGTTCTTATTTTATAGGGGTAATACTCATTCCGTCACGCACTTTCAATAAAGCGGTGGTGACGTAACGTTCGTTCGGTTCAAGTCCGCTGACGACCTGGCGTAAGGTGTCGTCTACCAACTGTCCCGGTTCTATATGACGGTACCGTACGATATTGGAATCGTTTACGATATAAAGATATTTGCCCAGCTGGTCGGTGCCGATGGAGGCGTCGCGTACCAGGACGGCATCCCGCTTTTCGCTGTAGGGCAGGGTGATGGTGACGTATAATCCGCTTTTCAGTTCGCCGTCCTTGTTATCCAGGTTGGCACGGACATTCAGTGTTCCGGTCGACAGGTCGACATTGGGAGAGAAATAATCCAACTGTCCGGTGTAGTTTTGCCGTCCGTTGTCTCCCAGATGTACGGCGATTGTTTCCGGCAGTTTGACGGTCGACTCGTTTTGGGCAGCGGTAATCATCATTTTCATAAACTGGTTATCTTCTATATTGAAGTTGACGAACATTTTGTCATCTTTATAAAGGGTAGCCAGCGTGACGGGTTGCGCCGCCCCGTTGATATAATTGCCGATGTCGTAAGTGGCCCGGGTGATTCGTCCGTCGAACGGGGCACGGATATAGCAGTAGCTGAGGTTGGTGCGTGCCGTATTCAGTTCGGCTTCCGAATTACGGACGGATGCTTCCATTTCCTGTGCGGTCGATTGGGCCTGCAATACCTGTATCTGGCTGACGGCTCCGCTTTTGGCGGCTTCTTTCATCCGCTCGTAATTGCTGCGGGCATAGTCGAGTTGCGCTTTGGAGGTTTTAAGTGCCGCCTCGGCCTGGGTCACATTATCCTGATAAGTGTCGGGCTCGATCACGAAGATGAGTTCTCCCTTCTTCACTTTGCTGCCGGCCACCAGGTGGGAGGTCCGGAGATAACCGTTTACCCGGGCCACCAGATTGACGGTCAATTCCGAACTCAGATAACCGGGATAGTCTTTTGTCAGCGTAATATCTTTTACTTCCGGTGTTGCCACGCTGATGGAAGGGGCGGCTGTTTCCGCCGGTTGCTTTTTCCCTTTGCACGATGCCAGCGTAAGGACCGACAAGGCGATCAGGGCGATTCTGACAGATGTTTTCATATTTGTGTTTTTTAGTTTGGTAAACTAACCTTTCTTAATACCCGTTTTCGTCCCAGCCTCCGCCCAGTGCCTGGTAGAGCTGAATCAGATAGACGAGCGACTGGCCTTTGGCTTGTGTCAATTGATTCTCATACGACAGCAGCGAGCGTTGCGCATCCAGTACATTCTGAAACGGCGTCAGTCCCTGTTTATACAGGTCGAGTGAGAGGTCGAGCGTTTGCTGGCCCTGGTTGACTACTTCGCGGAGGGCGACGATTTGTTTGATGGAGTTTTTATAGGAACTCATCGCGTTATCGACTTCCTGTACGGAGGTGAGGACGGTTTCGTTGAACTGCCTGATTGTTTCGTCTAACTGGACTTTTGCCAGGCGGGTTGCCTGTGCCAGTTTGCCTCCCTGGAAGAAATTCCAGGAGATGGCGGGTGCGATTTCATATGTCAGGCTGTTATGGTTGGCTATCTTATCGATGTCGTGAGAAGCGAATCCGATGGAACCTTTGACGAAAACCTGCGGCCACCAGTCGGATTTGGATGCACCCAATGTCGCGGCCTGGGCGTTGACCTGGCGTTCGGCAGAACGGATATCCGGACGACGCAGTAACAGGTTGGCGGGGAATCCTACTCCGACGGTTTCGATGTAATCGGGCAGGGGGCGCGGATGGTCGATCAGTCCTTTAACGTCTTGCGGATACAGTCCCATCAGCACAGCCAGGGCATTCGTGTACTGGATGATACCTGCTTCCAGCATGGGGAGCGAGGCCTTGGTACTGTAATATACGGATTGTGCCTGTGCCACATCCAGTTTTGACACCAGGCCGGTTTCATACCTTTTCTGGGTGATTTCGACTACAGCCTGTTGCGACAGACAGTTTTGGGTGACTACATCGACCTCCTGTTGCAGTTCACGCAGGTTGATGTAGGCCGATGCGACCTGTGCACAAAGCGATACCATGACGGCGTTGTATTCTTCTTTGGAGGCAGCGAAATTCTCTTTCTGCGCTTTCACCCGGTTACGGATACTACCGAATACGTCGACTTCCCAACTCATGGAGAGCGAGGCATCGGCATATTGGGTGATTGTTTGCGGCAAACTACTGGTGTTGCCGCTGCTTTGTTGCCGGTTCCATCCCGCCGATAGTCCCAGCGTCGGTGAATAACTGCCCTGTTGTATGCGCAGGTTGCTTTCGCCATAGCGATACGATCGGCAGCCATCTGCACAGAATAGTTCTGCTTCACGGCCACATCGATCAGGGAATCCAATACCGGATCATTGAAATTCCTCCACCAGTTGTCATCAACGGGTAGGGTTTGTTGGAAATTACTGTCATTCTCCTGCCACGCTTCCGGCAATGCGTGATCGAGGTACTTATGCTTAGCCTGTGCCATCAGCGTCATTGGCAGAAAAAGGCAAAGCATAGTATAACACCATGTACTTATGTGCATAACTTTTTGTTTAGATTTAATTCATAACAGATTAGAGAACAAATAGGTTTGAATAATCGAAAGATTTATCTTTGTGCCCGAAAGGAATAAGGAGCCGGTATAACAATCTGTTTGCTCGGCTCTACCACTTGGTTTATTGAGGATGTTACAAGTATAGAAAATAACCTTAGTTTTGGCGCATAGGATTTCGATAAAATAGAAAAGAATAGTTTTGTAGAATGTTAAATCATTGAAAGAAAGGAAGACAGTGAGTGAACCAGTAGAAAATTAGAATAAGCTTCATGCTCATATTAGGACTCTCTGTCTCTCCGGAACCCAGACCTATATAAGAATATAACACCTTCGTTGTTAAGGTTATTAGGCTAAGTTCTCGTTCCTTTCTCTCTTTAAAATTGGGTTATACAAAAATATGGAAAACTTTTATTTTATCGGTGTAGATGTATCAAAAAAGAAATTGGACATCTGTGTTATTTGTGATTCTAAAGTTGTAACAGAGGAACAAGTGAGTAATCATCCGCAAGCTATAGTAAAGATGATCAACGGATTAAAGCAGAATTTGAATATGGCAAATGAAGATTTTTTAATTTGTGCAGAACATACGGGTCAGTACACATATCCATTGATTTGTGCCTGTAAATCCACCGATTGTAAACTGTGGATTGAAAATCCTACACAGATAAAGTACTCTTCAGGCATGACTCGAGGAAAAAACGATAAGGTTGATGCTAAACGTATTGCTATGTACGCATCCCGTTTTTATGATAAGGCAACTTATTATAAACGACCGTCTGAAGAATTGACTCGTTTGAAACAATTGGAAGCGGAGCGCACGTTATATCTGGTTGATTTATCGAAATATAAAGCACAGATGACAGATCAGAAAGATTATCTGCCCAAAGCAATATACAAAAGCAAATCTGGTAGACTGAGAATATTAATGCAATCCTTGGAAGAGGTTTTGAAAAGGATAGAAGAAGAGATGAATAAAATAATAGAGTCAACAAAAGTATTAAGCCGGCAGATGGATTTATTAATGTTCATAGATGGGATCGGGCGCGTTGTGGCCATGAATATGATAATAGTGACGGAAGCCTTTACACGTTTTGAAAGCCCCAGGCAGTTCTGTTGCTATGCTGGTGTAGCTCCATTTGCTTATACTTCAGGAAGTAGCCAGCATTCGAAAAACAGAGTCTCGCAGAGAGCTTGTAAGTATATAAAAACACTGTTGCATATGTCAGCTGTAGCTGTAATACATAGAAAAAGTGGTGAGCTGAAAGCATATTATGAACGCAAAGTGGATGAAGGAAAGAATAAAATGACCATCATCAATGCTCTACGGGCTAAACTGGTAGCAAGAATGTTCGCTGTTATCAAAAGGAATGAATTTTATTCTCCTATTTTACCGGAATTTATTTGCTAAAATCATAAGAATATGAGCCAATGTGCCAATTTAGAAATAATTGAGCTATCCAACTGTCAATGTGACTCATCTGTTACAGGTTCATTTGCCGTCTGCTTTAGCTGACGGTTTATAAGCAGGTTCTTTTTTGGCTTTAGCCACATTTCTCTCAGATAGAAAGCTTTAAGAAA
>NZ_QSDP01000033.1:0-58444 GCF_003463685.1 Parabacteroides sp. AM58-2XD | reverse complement strand
ACAACTATAGAAGACTCTGCCGAAACTATGAATGGACATTCGATTCGGCAGAGGAAATGGTGAAACTAGCATCTATTAGGATGCTATTGAATAAAATTTAAACAGGCTCATAGTCTATTTAATTTTTTGCACACAGATATATAATGTAATACAACTCAGGATGCTGGAGAACGTTAAATTGGAATTAAATGAGTGTCCGCCACAACTTTTTTATACCGATTGTAACCGTCTTACGCAAATTCTTACTAACTTGCTGACAAAAAGCCGTAACATATTATTTACATAATTATACCATGGAGAATTCTAGAAGAAAATTTTTTAGACAAGGACTTGCCGGTGCATTATTGTTAGGATCGGCAGGCGTAGTAAAAGCCGGTTTGCCGGACCGGATCATTCCAAAGGCGGCGAAGTCAATAAACCCCTGGCGTTTGGGGATGGCTGGTTATACATTTGTTAATTTTGATTTGGATACTACTCTGAAGACATTGCAGAGACTCGATATTCATTATCTTTGCATTAAGGATTTCCATCTGCCGCTGGATAGTAACGAAGAACAGATCAAGGCATTTCATGAGAAATGTGCTGCTCATAATGTTACCGGCTATGCTGTTGGTCCTATATATATGAAGAGTGAAGCGGAAATTGACCGTGGTTTCGAGTATGCGAAACGCGTAGGGGTGAAGTTGATTGTGGGCGTACCCAATTACGAATTGCTTCCTTATGTGGATAAGAAAGTAAAAGAGTATGACTTCCACTATGCGATCCATTTGCATGGGCCCGATATTAAAACATATCCGGATGCAACAGATGTATGGGAACATACGAAAGACCTGGATCCGCGTATCGGAATGTGTCTGGATATCGGTCATGACCTGCGTAACGGATGTAATCCGGTCGCCGACCTGAAAAAATATCATACCCGTGTGTTTGATATGCATATCAAGGACGTGACGGATTCGTCGAAAGCAGGTGTCGGTATAGAAATCGGTCGTGGAAAGATTGATTTCCCTGCGCTGATGAAAATGATGCGTGAGGTGAACTATACCGGAATGTGCAGCCTTGAATATGAAAAGGATATGAAAGATCCTTTCCTGGGTATAGCTGAATCGATCGGCTATTTCAAGGCGGTGAGTGATATTGTATAATTAGAGGCGCAATCTTTTGCGCCTCCTTCTAATAGTGAAAAGTGATGAGAGTTGCGTATTGTTTATTGAGTGTTTGCTTATTGGCATCCTGTAGTTCTGTTAGCTATGTGGGTATTGATACTTACAACCCTGCCGAAATAACATTTCCGAAAAGTGTAGGAAAGATTCTTGTTGTGAATAACGCTGTTCCTCAGCCGGATGATGTCGGGTGTGAGTTCAACCTGTTTGGTGACAAGGTGGATACTTGTAAGGTGAAAGCCGACAGTGCCCTGTTTGACGTTTGTCGCGGACTGGCAGGTCGATGGCAGATATGTCCTATTTTAATGACGTTCTTCTCTATCACGATGCTGTCCGCAAAGATGATGTTTATTACGAGGATAAAAAATTGACTCAGGATCAGGTACAGGCATTATGTGACGAAACCGGATCGGATGCTGTGATATCCCTGGACCGGATGTTGTTTGAGTCCAGGAAAAATGTGGTGGCTTTTGCTGAGGGTTATGTAGAAGGAGAGATCCAGGTGAAAATGTCCGGTGTTGTGCGTGGTTATCTTCCCAGCAGGCCGAATCCCTTAGCTACTGTCTATGTGGCTGACAGCCTTTTCTTTATGGAAGACGCACCGAATCTGATCCTTCTTGACAGGTATTTACCTTCATCCGAAAATGCTTTACGTGCTTCTGCCGAATACATTGGAGCGAAGGCCAGTCCTAATTTTGTACCTCACTGGAATAGCGAAACGCGCTGGTATTATAATGCTATGGGATCCCGTTGGAAAGAGGCTTCTGCCTATGCGCAATCAGAAAAATGGGATAAGGCTGTTGAACACTGGATGCATCTCTATGAAAAATCGAACAGTCCGAAAGCTAAAGCCAAAGCTGCTTCCAATCTGGCTTTGGGCAATGAAATGAAGACCAACCTGGATGAGGCCTATGAATGGGCAAATAAATCATACGAATTATTTAAGAAAAGCGAAGGTGAGGACGGTAAGAATACTAAACTGTTAGCACTTTATATAGAAGTGTTGCGCAACCGTATCCGTTCCGATAAAAAACTTAACATGCAATTTGGTGAATAATATCATATATTCTCCGAATTATTATTACTTTTGACAGACGATTCGAAAAAAGAATAAAAAAAGAGTTATGAGTGCAAATAATGCAAAGATTCAGTCTGTCCTGGAGACAACATTTACTTCTGCTATCGGTAAGCTGACAGCTGAAGATTCTAACGGCTATTACAGCGATTTATATGTTCAGGCGGATGCTGAAAGCGGAGAACTGCAAATCTATGATGAAGATGAACGATTACTGGATAAGGTTATCGTCTTTGATTGGGTAGGTTGTCCTTGTGAAGAAGAGCAATTCAATAAACAGGTAGCCAACACCGTAAAATCTGTGCTGACTCTTTTAGTTGCGAAAACTGTTTTTGAAAGTCCCCATATCATGAAACCTTTCTCTGTCAGTCTGACGGATGAGGATTTTGTTGTAATAGAGGAACTTCTCTTCCTCGATGATGAAGTATTACGGGCAGATGATCCGCTGTTGAAAGATTTGGATGCAGATTTAGATGATTTTTTGACAAAACTTCTTTCAGATGTCGAATAGAGTTTTTATCTTTGCGCCCGGATTGAAAAACAAGTAGCAAAGAATATATAAAGTTGCCGAAATAGCTCAGTTGGTAGAGCAACGCATTCGTAATGCGTAGGTCGCCGGTTCAAGTCCGGCTTTCGGCTCTCTTCTTAATAGTAACATAAACAGTGACTTAATGGTCGCTGTTTTCTTTTTCTTAGCGTGCAATCTTTTAAAAAAAACGACAATTTACCTGTGCATAGGCATTTCTGTTTGTCGCAGCGTTTGTCGCAAAAAACAAAAGATTATGGCCGATTTTCTTTGAATAATTTACAGTTCTTGCCATATTATTAATTGATTAATGAGACAAATATATATAATAACTATCTGAAGTGATCTTCTTCAGATTCATCTTCCCACCAATAATTCTCATGCCAGCTACTCGTTTCAGTTGGGTAAGGAAGTTTAAGTACAATTATCTGTTTATTGACTGGTTGTAACTGTCTCCCCTCTTGAGAGGGGGTAGGGGGTGTGTTAAAGCCAGTCAATAAAACAAGCCTTGTATAGGTTTATTTGCCGTCTGCTTCAGCTGACGGATTAGTAAAGGGTCTATCTCATTGGACTTTAGTCCCATTTCTTACAGTTTTCTATCTAGGAGAAATGTGGCTGAAGCCAAAAGAGAGAAACAACTTGTAAACCATCAGCTGAAGCAGACGGCAAATGAACCTGCAATAGTCAAGTGACTCTGATTATGGTGGTTGTATGGCGGGGATATGACACACCCCCTTCCCCCTCTCGAGAGGGGAGCCAGGTACAACCAGTCAATAATCGGATAGTTCAAAACTGACAAATAGTGAATCATATCCTAAAATCAAAATACTTTCTCAGAAAAAATTAAATAGTCTATAGTATCTACAATATCTACAATTTCCTTCTGAATGTTTTATAAATAAGCATTTTATGTGATGGTTGCAGGTGGAGGAATATCTACAATTATCATCTTCTATCTACACTTTATGCATTATTTTGCTTTTCGATGGAAAGGGGTAAGGATGAATAAAAGTTTCTTGCGGAGGAAACTTTTGTTTTATGCTGTCTAAACTTTTGTTTTCTCCGCACAAAACAAAGGTTTAGACAGCATAAAAACAAATAAACCATACCGGACAGCAGTAATGGACACATAGAGATAATGGTAATACCTCACAAGTGTAAGATGATTGCATGTAGTCTTTGAAAGGTGGCAAATAGTGGTAGATACCGTCCTGTTGTTGTAGATGTTTTTTTATCTGCAACCATGTTGTAATTAACTGATAAATAGAAAACTATACCTGGTGTTGTGGATGTTGTAGATAATAATAAGAAATGAGTTCAATCATTGCGTGTTATTCGCCCCCCTTCAAGGACGTCCCCTTTGGCGGATATGCTAATCCTTTGGTGATTCTTGTTGTTGACACCTCTTTTTCGGAATAAAGCATTTTAACTCTGCCAAAGGGGACATATTAGCATATTAAATTTTATCTTTGCCTGTAAATTATTTATATATGAATGAGACCATTCTGAACGGTTTGTTGAATCTGTTTGCTGTCTTTGCTTCGGCTGTACGTATCGAAGAACAACAGGCGAGCCGTGCAGTTCATTTCTATTTATCCAGTCATTTCGGTGTCCGTTCCCATAAAGAGTATATTGAGTTATACAGTGAGTTGCGCAGCATGTACGATGATCCGCTTTTTCCTGTAGATAAGGAGAATGTGATACGCAATATCTGTGAACAGATGAAGGTAAAGCTGGTGGCGGAAGAACAGTTGCTTCTTCTGGTCCGCTTTGTGGAGTTCGCCTATTCGAACTCGGAAGAGTTTGAGAATCATTTGCCACTCTTTCATCTGGTGGCTGATATTTTTGCTATTCCGCAAGAAGAGTTTGACGATATACTTGCTTTTATTACCGGAAAGCCATCTTCTTCTTTATTGACTATCAGTGGAGAGGATGCCGCCATAGGGAATCATATCACTCGTAAAGGGATGGACGGTTTTATTCGTGTACTCTTTATCCGGCGGTTTGACAAGCAAATCTTTACTTACTATGGTTCAGGTGTCGTTTTTATGAACGATATTCCTTTGTCTCCGGGTATCTTTTATGCCTGGCAACATAGTAGCGTGTTGAAGGGACCGTTGTTTCTTCCGGTTTATTACAGTGATCTGGTGACCGTATATAATAAGAATGAACGGAAGGAAGCCATATTCCTGAACGGTAGAGATTTGAACTTTACTTTTAAGAATAGTACCAACGGTTTGCATAACTTTTCTTTTAACCTGGAATCGGGCCAGTTGGTCGCGATAATGGGAGGAAGCGGAGTCGGTAAATCTACTTTGTTGGGTATCATGAACGGGAATATCCGTCCCGATGAGGGTCGTATTACGGTGAACGGTTATCCGTTGGATGCTCCCGAAGCCCGTCAGTTGATCGGTTTTGTTCCGCAGGACGACTTGTTGATAGAAGAACTTTCCGTGTATCAGAACCTTTGGTTCACGGCACGTCTCTGTTTTGCCCGTCTTTCGGATCAGGAAATCAAAGTGCGGGTCGAAAATGTATTGAAAGAATTGGACCTGGAAGGGATAAAAGACCTGGAAGTAGGTTCCCCCATCCGTAAAACGATCAGCGGGGGACAGCGGAAACGGTTGAATATAGCCCTTGAACTGATCCGTGAACCGGCTATCCTGTATCTGGACGAGCCGACTTCCGGTTTATCTTCATCCGATTCCGAGAAGGTTATCATGTTGCTGAAAGAACAGACGCACCGGGGGAAGCTGGTCGTTGTCAATATCCACCAGCCATCGTCTGAAATCTATAAATTATTCGATCGTCTCTGGTTACTGGACCGGGGAGGTTATCCCATTTATGACGGAAATCCGATCGAAGCGATTATTTATTTCAAGCAAGCTGCGAAATATACCGATCCGGATATCAGTGTTTGCAGTACCTGCGGGAATGTGAATCCGGAACTGATCCTGAATATTATCGACTCGAAGAAGATCGATGACTCCGGAAACCAGACGAACATCCGGAAGTTTACACCTGAAGAATGGCACGAGAAATATATTTCGTCGCGTCCGTCCTATACACCGGTTGAGGAGAAGGAACTGCCTGACAGCAAGCAGAAAAAACCGACCTGGTTCAAACAGTTTTGTATTTTCCTGGAACGGAATATCCGGACAAAACTGGTTAATAAGCAATATCTGGCAATTACGTTGCTCGAAGCTCCGTTACTGGCGCTGATCGTTGCCTTGCTTACCCGGTATGTCGATGGTGACGAATATACTTTGCTGGCTAACAAGAATTTTGTGTCTTATATCTTTATGTCGGTTATTGTGGTCACCTTTATGGGATTAAGTATAAGTGCCGAAGAGATTATAAAAGACCGGCCTGTCCTGAAGCGGGAACATTTCCTCCGGTTAAGCCGTAGCAGCTATCTTACATCTAAAATGGTTTACCTGCTGGGAGTATCCGGACTTCAGTCCTTACTTTTTATTTTAGTGGGAAATACGATCATAGGGGTAGGATGGGAGATGTTTGGTGTCTGGTGGAGCATTCTTTGGATAACTTCTTTTCTGGCAAACCTGACGGGACTGATTTTATCACAGTCGATGAACTCTGTCGTTGCGATTTATATAACCATTCCTCTTCTATTGATCCCGCAGATATTGCTTTGTGGATTGATTATCAAGTTTGATGATTTGAATACCAGTGCTTCAAAGGAAAATAAGGTCCCGTTGATCGGTGATATTATCCCTTCGCGTTGGGCTTTCGAGGCCTTGATGGTAGAGCAATTTGCCGATAATGCTTACAATCAGGCTTACTTCCCTATAGAGCGGGAAAAATATCTGGCGCAGTACTATGAAAATATACATTCGAAAGAAGTGCGTCGCCTGGCTGAACAACTGGAGGGAAAAGATGATCCGGACAAACGTCTGACGGTAGAAAATGAACTTGCCGTATTGGGACGTGCCGCCCGTATCGCTCCCCGTAGTGAAGGTGAAAGTTTTCTGTCGTATCTGGATAAGGTAGATTCGGCTTTGCACGAGCGTGCTCGTAACTTTACGGCTTATCTGGATCAGATACAGGAAAAGGATATACGTGAAAAAGGGAGTGAATGGGTAACCGAACAGAAGAAAAAGTATCATAATTCAGCTATCGAAGACCTGGTTATGGGAGCCGGTAGCCGTAACTTTTATAAAGAGCACAGGAATCGTATCTATCCGGCCGTCGGTCAGATTTATATAGTGCCGGATAATCCGTTTGGCAGGGCTCCTTTCTATTCTTATGAGAAAAAACTGGGCAGTATGTTAATTTCTACCTATAATTTTAATTTATTGATTATAGGTTTCTTTGCATTATTAGCTATTATCGCTATATTCGCAGAGTTTCCGGGACGTCTGAAAGAAGAATAAAAAAGCTGGAATATAAATTATTAAATAAAGTAACATGAAAAAGAGTGTAATAAGCGTGCTTGCAATAGCCGCATTAATGGTGGGCATGATTTCCTGCAACGGTGCTAAAAAATCAAATGAAGCCGAAAAGACGGAAGAAGCTGCCGTTATAGCAGGTAAAGCACCGAAAGATTTGTTAACCGAAGAAGTAAAACAGGAAACTGTTAAATTCCTGGCTGATATGCCGGAGTCAGAAATTCCTTATCGTTTGTCCAGCGGTGAAGTTCAGGTAAAAGTGGGTGATTTAACTTATATGTTGCCTGTTGCTAAAGCTGCCGAACTAAGTACTGCTACACAAAAAGCGCGTGCACTCGGTATGTATATGGCTGATTATAATGTATTGAAAGCGATCGGTCAGCCTACAGCAGAAGTAGAAGGAGCCATCGTAAAACTGGCTACAGACCTGAATGTTTCTTTTGTACTCGATATCCTGAAAGAGGAAGCTCCGAAAGATGCAACCAAAGAACAGTTGCAGGCTTTCATGAATGCACAGGAAGATAAGATCATCGACAAGATGGCTGCCGAAAACAAGATTGATGTACAGATCGAAATCTTAGGTGCCTCTTCTGCTGAATATGCTTGTCTGCTTGCCAACCCGACATTGGTTATCAAAGGGGATGCTACATCTGCCGGACTTTCTGAGAATATGCTGAAACGTGTGACTATGCTGGAAGAAGTAGTAGCCGACCTGGCTTCTTACTATCCTGACCTGCAACAGCTGGGTACAACTATCAGTCCGTTGAAGGAAAAAGTAGGAACTATCCAGGATGCCAGAGCTGCTAATGCAGAGATCATGGGTATCCGTGATGCTTTACTGAAATAAGTACATATATATAATGTATATAAAAAAGGAGATGTTCCGACCGGGGCATCTCCTTTTTATTATTCTGTGGAAGTCTTTTATCCCTGATAGGTAATAGACAACAAGGTGATATCATCCGATTGTACGGCTCCTACAACGAATTTTCCTACTGTTTCCGTTATTCTGTCTACAATTTCTTTGGGGCTCTTTCCGATCAACTCCCGGCAGTTTTCCAGCAAACGTTTTTCGCTGTACTGTTCGTGGCAGCTATTCATCGCTTCTGTTATTCCGTCCGTATAGAGCAGCAGGTTGTCGCCGGGTGATAACTGCAATGTCTTTTCGTGATAAGTCATGTTTTCTACGCCGCCCAATATAAAGTCGTTTGTGAGCGGAACTGATACAACCGTGTTGTCTGCCTTCATTAGAACCGGAGGATTGTGACCGGCATTACAATATGTAACAAGACCGGTATTCAGGTTCAGTATTCCGTAAAATGCTGTTACGAACATTTCATTAACGTTCTCCTGGCAAAGGAAAGTATTTGAGCGTTGCATGCACATAGCTGCCGAGTTTTCCGTCAGTGCAATTGTCCGGATGACAGTCCGGCTGATCGCCATAAAGATGGCAGCTGGGACACCTTTGCCGGCTACGTCTGCAATAACAAATCCCAAACGGTCCTGGTCTATGCGGAAGAAATCGTAGAAGTCGCCTCCCACATATTTTGCCGCATTCATATAGGCATAGATATCGAACGTTTTCAGTTCGGGAAACGGAGGAAATTTTTTCGGCAGGATCGTTTGCTGAATCTCCTGGGCGATGTGAAGGTCGTTACGGATGGATTCCAGTTGCGAATGCTCCTGCTGTGCTTTTTTGATGAATGATATTTGTTCGGAAGCCTTTTCGATCGTACGTTCCAGGTCTTCCAGATTGATCGGTTTGGTCGTGAAGTCGAATGCTCCCTGGTTCATGGCACTACGGATATTGTCCATATCTCCGTAGGCTGAAACCATGATGCATTTTAGAGCTGGATTTTGCATTTCGTTTATTTTGGCAAGCAAGGTCAGTCCGTCCATTTCCGGCATATTGATGTCACTTAATATCACATCGAAATCCGGTTGGACAAGCATCAGTTGAAGTGCTTCCAGTCCGTTGTGCGCAAAATAGAATTCATATTCTCCTTTCTTTATCTTGCGACGGAAATATTGGGTAAGCAACCTTTCCAGGTCTAATTCATCGTCTACACTTAATATTTTTATAGCCATGACTTTTGTCTCTGTTATTGTTGGATAGGAATAGAAATGGTAAAACGGGTATATTCGCCGGGGCGTGAATCCATCCCGATCGTACCGTTATGTTTTTGTTCGATAATCGATTTAGTGATCGACAATCCGAGGCCGGTGCCTTCACCGATCGGTTTTGTCGTGAAGAAAGGCGTATAGAGTTTCTTTTTTGTCTCTTCCGAAATTCCTTGTCCGTTGTCTTCTATGCTCAGGTTTATACGGTCACCCTCTTTTTTCAGGCATATCCTGATGGTTGGCTGATAGGTTGCATCGGCTATCTCTTTCGACTTGCTGAACACGGCGTAGCAGGCATTGTTCATCAGGTTGAGTATGGCGCGGCTGAAATCCTGCGGAATAACTTTTACCAATGGCAGGTCGTCGGCATACTCTTCCTGTATCGCGACATTGAAACTTTTGTTGTTTGCTCTGACCGCATGGTAAGAAAGCCATACATATTCTTTGGTCAGCTGATGCAGGTCGGTCGGGATATATTCGTCGTCTTTGCCGCGTGAATAAAGCAGGATACCGCGCACAATTCCCGAAGCCCGGTTGCCGTTCTCCTCTATCTTGCTCATATTACCTTCCAGGTCAGACATGATCTCTTTGATCTCTTCGACTGAGTCTTCCGGTAATGCGTCCCCGAGTTCATCCAGGACTTCCTGCATATCCTTTAGTAACTTCTGCGAAACTTTGCTGAAATTGATCACGAAATTAAGAGGATTCTGTATCTCATGTGCAATGCCAGCACTCAATAATCCGAGTGAAGCCATCTTCTCCTGCTGGCTGATCTGTTTCCTCAGCCTCTCAATTTCTTTTTGGGTGTTCTCATTCATTGTTAATCCTTTTTTGACTGATAGGAATTGTAATTAAGAATTCAGTATAGTTATCCTTTTCGCTTTTCGCCAGGATCGAACCCTGGTGGTTGAGGATAACTTCACGGCAGAGATACAACCCGACACCGGCTGCTTCGGCAGAAGGTTTGGTTGTAAAGAATGGTTCGAATATCTTATCCTTGATACTGTCTTCGATACCGATCCCGTTGTCATAGATACTGATAAATACGGTATTGTTGCCTCTTTCTTCCAGTTTTATAGTAATAAAAGGAGAGAAACTTTGTTTTTGCAGTTTACGGAGCAATGCATAAATACTGTTTTTAAGAATGCTGCCCAGTGCCTTGTTCATCTGTTCGATATTAATTTCAGCCATAACCGGCTTTTCGGGGCATTCTATATGTATCTGTATCTGATTTTCTTCAATTTCTTTTTTGAATAGTTTGTTAAGGACATCGACGTTTACTTTGCACAGGTCGCACAGGTCGGTCGAAGTCACATCGCCATGCCGGTCTTTCAACAGGTCTTCCATCGCTTTGACAATGCGGACGGTGTTGCAGCCATGTTCATTGATCTTTTGCAGGTTGCCTTCTATCATGTCGAGTATTTCGATGCTGTCTTCATAGATTTCTTTCGTCATGACAGATTGCTCGTCCGTGATGTTGTCTTTCAGGTCTTTGATCAGGTTAGCCGACAGGCCGGCAAAGTTATTGATGTAGTTCACCGGATTCAGGATACGGTCCACCAACTTGTGTAAGTTGCCCTACAGTAGCCAGCTTCTCTTTTCGTACCAGTTCGTCCTGAGCCTTGGCAAGGGCATCCAGCGCTTGCGATAGCTTTTCGGATTCTTTCAGTACCTGATCCCGCTGGATACGGAGTTCGATGGTACGTTCTTCCACTATTTTGGCCAGATATTCTTTTTGTTTCAGCTTCTTCCGTAGACGTCCCTTTAATATATAAAGAACGATCTGCACGACCAGCATGATGCCGGGAACTGTGTCCCAGTCATAGTAGAAACCCGCAATAATGAGTATCCAACCTGCCAGCGTCAGTTTTTCTATGATGCGCAGCTGTCTTTTGAGGGAAGCTATCTCTTTTATATCGAAGTCGGCCATATTACTGAATTTCTTTGGTCATTGTTAATCTATTCTTTCCTTCGGAACGCTCGTATCTGACATCTGTCATCAGTTGTTTTACCAAAAAGATGCCTAGTCCGCCGATCGGGCGTTCTTCCAATGGAAGTGTAATATCCGGCTCCCGCGTTTCCAAAGGATTAAATGGGATGCCGTTGTCGGTTATGACTATTTTCAATAGTCCGTTGTCGCACCCCATATCAATGCCTATATCTCCTTCCATACCGGGATATGCATATTGAATAACATTTGTTACAGCCTCATCCATTGCCAGCTTTATCTGCATTAGCAGTGCTGTGTCGATTCCGCAACTCTTGGCCTGCATTTCCAGAAAATCATACAGGAGCGCAAGTTGTTCCGGATCATTTTTAATGTGTAGTGTGCTGGTCATTCTACCGGAGTTTGAATCTTGTTATTCAATGGTAAGAAAAGAAGAGAAACCTGTTATTTTGAATATCTCCATAATGCTGTCCTGGATATTCCTCAATACAAATGTTCCGCCTTTCTGGCTCATCTTTTTTTGCAGAATGAGAAGCAAGCGAAGTCCCGCACTACTGATATATGTGAGTTTTCTACCGTCAAGCACCACATTTTGCGCATTACCTTCAAGTATATTGGTAATCTCTTTTTCCAGATCAGGTGAACTCAGTGTATCCAGCTGTCCGGAAAGACAGATTACTGTCTCTGTTCCGTGCTTTATTTCTATTTCCATATATCTTTTTGTTTTCTATTTGAGCAAATGTAAATATTATAATCAAACTCAGCAAGTTATTCTCTGAATTTGTTTATTCCGGCTTACTTCTTAGTAAGCCGGCTGATGCCTCGTGCAATTTCACCTATCCAGAGAACCAGCGAGCTGGAACCGATAATGATACCCCAGTCTTTCAAAGACAAAGGAACCACATTGAACATCTCTCCGCCAAACGTAACGATCAGATACTGACCGATAAGGATAAGCAGGGCTACAAACAGGAAGCTCTTGCTCTCTTTCAGGTTGGCGAATGCTGAACGGCCTTCCATAAATGCCTTGGCATTGAACATATTCCAGAACTGAAGCATTACAAAGAAACTGAAGAACCATGACAAGTCATGCGGCGTCAGTC
Source organism: Parabacteroides sp. AM58-2XD (assembly GCF_003463685.1). Lineage (NCBI taxonomy): Bacteria > Pseudomonadati > Bacteroidota > Bacteroidia > Bacteroidales > Tannerellaceae > Parabacteroides > Parabacteroides sp. AM58-2XD. Next base: position 46,099 of record NZ_QSDP01000033.1, on the reverse strand, counting down.
CTGTCTGTGCATGGAAATAATACAATACTCCCATTAGGATCAGCACGAAAGCAATACCTACTCCGAAGATGTTGTATGCCATCGGCCGGGTGATGATAAAGTCGCCATCTTTTCCGCTTCGGCGGGGTTTATCCTTCATAACCCGTTCGTTAGGGGGCAGGGAAGCCAATGCTCCGGCGGCAAATGTATCCATGATCAGGTTTACCCATAACATCTGCGTGATGGTGAGCGGTGATTCGGTCCCGAACAGCGAACCCAGCAGCACGATCAGACAGGCTGCCACGTTGATGGTTAACTGGAATAAGAGGAACTTCTGGATATTACGATACAAGGAACGTCCCCACATTACGGCACGTGTGATACTTCCGAAAGAGTTATCCAGAATCGTGATGTCGCTGGCTTCTTTGGCAACAGAAGTTCCGTCTCCCATGGAAAGACCCACCTGGGCGGCTTTCAGGGCCGGAGCATCGTTGGTTCCGTCGCCGGTTACGGCAACTACGGCACCTTTCTTCTGTAATAACTGTACCAGGCGTTGTTTGTCGGTAGGACGGGCGCGGCACATGATTTTCAGATCCAGCACCCGGTCGAGCACTTCTTCGTCGGTCAGTGCTTCAAAGCCCGGACCTGTGATGATGTTGTGGTCGGTATCTTCCGGTTTCCAGGTTCCGATCTGACGGCCAATCTCACGGGCCGTTCCCGGAGTATCACCGGTTACGATCTTTACATCAATACCAGCATTCAGACAGCTTTGTACGGCGGCCGGAACATCTGCACGGACAGGGTCGGAGATCGCAACGATTCCCAGATAGGTCAGGTCGGTATTATGTAGGCGGCCATTGACAAAGAACGATTCGTCCTGTCCGTCTTCAATAATCTGATAAGCAAAACCGAGTGTACGCATTGCCTGATTCTGGTAATCCAGCAGTTGTTTTTCAATATCGGCCTTGCAGGCATCTACCGGTTTATAAGTATTGTCAATGGCTACACGTTGGCTGTTTGCCAGTACAATTTCCGGTGCCCCTTTTACGTACAGCACTTTTTTACCCAATAACGGCGACTTAACGACTGTCGCCATATATTTCCGTTCGGTCGAGAAGGTCAGCTGGTCCATGACCGGCGCTTCCTCCCTTAATGTCAGGTAGTTTTGTTGCTGGCTGTTCAGCCAAAGCAATAAAGCTGCTTCGGTAGGGTTACCTAATGTCTTTACTTTCTCTTCCGAGAAGTCGAGGAAGGCGGTCGAGTTAACGGAAATGCCTTCCTTAATAAGGTTGCTTAGTTCATCGTCTCCCAGTTTCTGGTCTTTGAGATTATAGAAATTGGTCTGGTAAACCTGCATTTGGTTTTGGGTCAGCGTACCGGTTTTGTCGGTACAGATAACCGTAGTCGCCCCCATCGTTTCGCAGGCATGCATTTTGCGGACCAGGTTGTTTGTCTTGAGCATGCGGTTCATACTCAGGGCAAGGCTGAGGGTTACGCTCATCGGCAAACCTTCAGGGACGGAAACTACGATCAGGGTTACTGCTATCATGAAGATATTCAGTATATGGGAGATCAGATCCATGACCGGCATACCCGATGAACCGAGTAATAATTTGATCAGCAAGGCAATAAAGGTAAGTCCGGCAACCGTGTATCCTCCTTTACTGATTACGGCGGCAAGCCCTTTCAGCTGTATCTGGAGCGGAGTCTCTATGTCGCTTTCAATCTGCGAACCTTCATATACTTTACCATATCCGGTAGCGTCTCCCACCAGTTCGACTTTCATGACTCCATGCCCGTCGACAACAGTTGTTCCCCGCATGACCATATTGGACGGATAGGTCGCTTCATGGTCGAATTCGGCTTCGTTGGTTGTTTTACTGATAATAGGTTCCCCGGTCAGTGTCGATTCGTTGATTTGCAGAGATATAGCTTCCAGTAAATGACCGTCGGCAGGAATTTCCTCTCCGGTTTCCAGTACGACGATGTCGCCGACAACGACTTCTTTTTTGGTTACCTGGCAGATATTTCCTTCGCGAATCACTTTGACCAGCGTATCGTCATTGACGGTATTCAGCACATCGAATGCTTTGTTTGCTTTGAGTTCGAAGAAGAAACCGACACAGGATGCCAGCATGATGGCAAAGAATATACCGATCGGCTCCAGGAAAGCGGTAAAACCTTTCGCTTCCGGTCCCCAGCAGTGTACGCCGGCAATAATCATTGATAACAGCCATGCTACCAGCAGGATCTTGATGATCGGATCATTAAACTTTTCGAGGAATTGACTCCAGAGAGAGGCTTTCTCTGGTGGAGTGAGGATATTTTCGCCGTGAAGGCGCCTGCTTTCTTCTACTTCTTGTTTGGTTAAGCCTTGATACTGATGTTTTTTCTCCATAAATTTGTTTAATCTGATTCAGAAAAATGAGTAGACAAATTACGTAAAGTTGACGGACATACGCAAGTGCTTTGGTTTTTAATTGATGATAGAATATAACAGTAATGTTTTGTTAACCGTTTGTTGTGTTAATTTAACGAACGGAAGGTAAACCTTTGGTCTGTTCTGATTGTCTTATATATAGAAGCAAAATGTGTGTTATTTATTTAAGGTTATGAAGAATGTTAGGTTATTCTGGTTATTAGGGATTGTCCTTTTATTAGCAGGGCAATCCCTTTATGCTCAAAGTAAAAAGGAAAAGCGGGAGCAGAAGGCAAATGAAGTGAAAGAATTAATAGATAGTAAACGGTTTACAGTAGATGTAAATCGTGCGATACCCATGGGAGGACGTTCACTCAATCTGACGTCTCCCTACTCTTTGGAAATGCGCGGTGACTCGGTTATTTCCTATCTTCCTTATTTCGGAAGGGCTTATTCGGCTCCTTATGGTGGCGGTGACGGGTTACGTTTCGAAGAATCAATTACCGATTATCAATGTTCTTTTAATAAGAAAGGAACCGCTCAAATACAGTTTCGTACCCGAAGCGATGACGATACCTTTGCATTCAGTGTGCAGGTGTTCTCAAATGGCTCCGCGACAATCAATGTGACGCCTGTCAACAAACAGAACATCACATTCTATGGGGAACTGGCTCCTAAGAAAAAGGAATAAATAATCGTCCTTGCCGTGCATTTCTTTCGGCAATACGCTTATTTACTTTCGCAGTAAATTCGAAGTTCTTAAGTCCCCAGTCGGGAGCGATCAACAGCTCTTTCGGGGATTGCGATACAAACCTCTCTACCACAATAGAGGGGTTTAATTTTTCTATGAAGTCGATTACCAGGTCGATATATTCGTCGGCCGTATAAAGATGGAACTCTTCAGGATGTTCGGCATATTCTTTGGCCATGCGGGTGTTGCGAATCAGTTGCAGTTGATGCAGTTTCAAAGTGGTTACGGGCAATTCGGATAACCGGTCGGCATGATGTAATATTTCATCCCTGCTTTCTCCCGGTAAACCCAGAATCAGGTGGGCACCGGTGTAAATGCCCCGTTCGGCTGTCCGGCGGATAGCGTTTTCCGACTCTTCATAGGTATGTCCGCGGTTGATGCGGAGCAACGTTTTATCGAGTGTGCTTTCCAGTCCGTATTCTAGCATGACGAACTTTTCCCGGGAAAGGGCCGTGAAATAATCCAGCAAAGCATCCGGCATGCAGTCCGGGCGTGTTCCGACGATTAACCCGACTACACCGGGATAGGATAACGCTTCTTCATATTTGGCTTTCAGCGAACTGAGCTCATCGTATGTATTGGTGTAAGCTTGGAAGTAGGCGAGATATTTCATCTCCGGATATTTGCGGGAGAAGAAGCGGATTCCCTCTTCTAACTGTTCAGTCACACTCTTTTCCGTATGGCAATACTCCGGACTGAATGTTTGATTATTACAATAAGTACAACCGCCCCATCCTTTCGAACCATCGCGGTTCGGACAGGTGAAGCCTGCATTTATAGAGATTTTCTGTACCTTACAGGGGAATATTTTCCGCAGGAAATCTCCGAAATCATTATAAGGTTTTACGTTTTCCATGGGGCAAAGGTAATTTATAATGGTTAATGACCAATGTCCGGTGGTTAATTTAATGATAAAATGCCCGGATAACCAGGCTCCGATATATAATTTACCTTTAATGGTGAACGGTTTACCGTGATAAAATACTAACTTTGCAGCCTATTCAAAATAAAATAAAAGTATTCATGAGACGATTGGGTGTTGGTTTCTTGCTTTCATTGGCGATAATTGGAAGCGTATCTGCTCAGAACGGGAGCAAACGTGTCGATTTAAAAGAAATTACAGATGGAAAGTTCCGTCAGGTAACTGCTATTGGTGAAATGCGGTCGCTGCCGGATGGAGAACATTATACAGCAATGAATAAAGATCGGAGTATGATTATCAAATACTCCTATCGTACAGGTAATCCGGTGGACACGTTGTTCAATGCCCGGACTGCCCGTGAATCCACATTCGATGATTTTGACGGATACGATATCAGCAGTACCGGCCATCATATCCTTGTTTGGCGGGAAACCGAACCGATTTACCGTCGTTCTTTCAAGGCGATGGTGTACGATTATGACGTGCGCCGTAACTATGTAAAGCCTGTTTCCGATTCGAAGAACAAGCAGATGATTCCGACTTATTCGCCGGACGGACGCATGTGTGCTTATGTCGTGGATAATAATATATGGATTCGTAAGTTTGACTATGATACGGAAGTACAGGTTACCAAAGACGGTGAACTGAACAAAATACTGAACGGCATTACCGATTGGGTATATGAAGAAGAATTCGCTGTGACTAACCTGATGGCCTGGTCGCCCGACAGTGAATATCTGACTTATGTGCGTTTCGACGAAAGCGAAGTGCCGGAATATTCCATGCAGATGTGGGGTAACGGACTGTATCCGGGATATTATAATTTCAAATATCCGAAAGCAGGCGAGAAGAATTCGAAAGTAACGGTTCACTCTTACAGCGTAGCGACAAAAGATATCAAGGAACTGAAAGTGCCGGTGGAAGGTGATTATTATATTCCGAGAATTACCTTTACTACCAATTCCGACCAGTTGGCTGTCATGACGTTGAACCGTCAGCAGAATGTTTTCAATATGTATTATGTGAATCCGAAGAGCGGCGTATCCCGTTTGATTCTTCGCGATGAGAACAAATGCTATGTGGATTCCGAATGGCTGACTTCCATTCATTTCAATCCGAGCGGATTTACTTACGTCAGCGAACAGGATGGCTATTCCCATATTTATTTGTATTCTCCGACGGGTGTTATGCAACGCCAGGTAACGAAAGGCAACTGGGACGTAACCCGTCTGATTGGTTACGACGATGCAACTAAGGTTGTATATTATGAATCAGCCGAAGAGAGCCCGTTGCGTCGTTCTGTTTATAAGATTGACCAGAAAGGCGTAAAGACAAAACTGTCGGAAGGAGAGGGGACGAACAGTGCCGACTTCAGCGCGAACTATGCTTATTTTGTCAATAATTATTCGAATGCAAACACTCCCGCAGTGATTACTGTCAACGAAACAAAGTCGAAAAAAGTATTGCGTGTGTTGCAGGATAATGCTGCTTTGAGAGAAAAATTGGCAAATACATCTTTCTCTAAAAAAGAATTCTTCAAGGTGCATACAGCATCTGATATTGAGTTGAATGCCTGGATCGTTAAGCCGGTCGATTTCGATGAATCGAAGAAATATCCGGTGTTGATGGTACAATATAGTGGTCCTAATTCGCAACAAGTACTGGACAAATATGGTTTTGACTGGGAACATTACCTGGCTGCGAACGGAATCATCGTAGTCAGCGTGGATGGCCGGGGAACCGGTGCACGTGGTGAAGCCTTCCGCAAATGTACATACTTGCGGATGGGTGATTTGGAATCCAGAGACCAGGTGGAAGCTGCACAGGCTTTAGGCAAACTGCCGTATGTGGATGCAAAACGCATCGCCATCTGGGGCTGGAGCTTTGGCGGATACAACACATTGATGTCGATGAGCGTAGGTAACGGTACATTTAAGGCCGGTATCGCTGTCGCTCCTCCGACAGACTGGAAATATTATGACTCGGTATATACCGAACGTTTTATGCGTACGCCAAAAGAAAACTTCTCGGGCTATGCTGCAACATCGCCCATCCGGCTGGCAAAAGACTTACAGGGTAAGCTGTTGCTGGTACACGGAACTGCTGACGATAATGTACACTTCCAGCAGACGATGGATTATGCAGAAGCATTGGTACAAGCCGGTAAACAGTTCGATATGCAGGTTTATAAAGACCGTAATCACAGTATTTACGGAGGAAATACCCGTTATCATCTGTATACCAGGATGTCTAACTTTTTATTGGATAACTTATAATGTCAGAACATGTGAGAAAGCCGGATTGGTTGAAGATCCGGCTTGGTGGGAACGAACAGTTTACAAAGACGAAAAGCATTGTTGAGTCTCATTGTCTGCACACCATTTGTACAAGTGGAAAATGCCCGAACATGGGAGAATGCTGGAGCCGGGGAACTGCTACGTTTATGATTGCAGGCGATATCTGTACCCGTTCCTGTCGATTTTGTAACACGCTAACAGGCAAACCGCTGCCGCTGGACCCGAAAGAACCGGCGAATGTGGCGGAAAGTATTCGCCTGATGAACTTAAAACACGCAGTGATAACGTCGGTTGATCGCGATGATCTTCCTGACTTGGGAGCCCAACATTGGGTGGATACAATCCGGACCATCAAAGAGGTAAATCCGGCCACCACCGTAGAAGTCCTGATCCCTGACTTTCAGGGACGCCTTGAACTGGTGGATCAGGTAGTGGAAGCTGCTCCCGAGATTATATCGCATAATATGGAAACCGTGCGGCGTATCAGCCGCAGGTTCGCAGTGCAGCCAAATACGATGTCAGCCTGGCTGTCCTGTCCCGTATAGCCGGACAAGGTGCGACGGCAAAGACCGGTATTATGGTCGGTTTGGGCGAAACCCCCGAAGAAGTATGCTGTCTGATGGACGATGTGCTCGATGCAGGTGTTTCCGTATTAACAATTGGTCAATATTTACAACCATCCAGAAAAAATATTCAAGTAACTGAGTATGTGACCCCTGATCAGTTTAATGTCTATAAATCAATCGCTTTGGAAAAAGGTTTTCGTATGGTAGAGAGCGCTCCGCTGGTCCGTTCCTCTTATCACGCTGAAAAGCATGTTTAATTACCAAAACTTTTAACAAAGTGGGTTGTTATATATTTAAAGTGCGAAGAAAGGGGGAAAGGGTATGAACAAAGTTAAGAAGGGATTAGACAATCAAGCCGTTGGTCTGTTGCCATTGTTGCTTTTTATGTTTTTGGATAATTATTTTTCTTATCTGTTGTCTTTCATTATCGGCGTTACCTTCTGTTTTGTATGTATTTTTCTGTATCAGGTGTTGAGTAAGGATAAGGTATATCAATTTTTATTGTTGCCTTCTGCAATTACTTTAGTATTGTATTCCGTCTTTCTCTGCTTGAAACTGGAGCCCGTATTGTTTATTTATTCTCCGTTGATTACGGAGGTGCTGTTGGTCGTAGTACTGGCGTTTATCGGTTTTAGCCGGCGCTCAGTATTAAAGAAGATAAGGACTTCAAAGCACCCGACTTATAAACGGACTTTAATGCGTACGACGCTGAATGAATTCTATTTCATTGCCCAGCTGGTTCAGAATTTGTATACATTACATCTGTTTGTCATCCTGGTTTACAGTATCCTTCCGGATACGATGCAGAATGTACATGCGGAACGTTTCCTTTACAGGGAACTGGGGGTATTGATTGGAGTTCTGGTCATTCTTTATGAGCAGGTACGTTTATCGTTGATGCAAGGTAGTTTACAGAAAGAAATGTGGTTACCGGTGTTGAATGAGGGAGGAAAGGTTATTGGTTGTATTGCGCGTTCGGTCAGCCGCACGTTGCCTAAGAAGTACTACCATCCGATCGTCCGGATTGCCGTCATTCATGACGGAATGCTTTATCTGATGAAAAGGAGTAAAGATGCGTTCGTATCTCCGGATACGATTGATTACCCTTTCCATAGTTATGTATTGTTCAGGCACAGTATTGAAAGTACGGTGCGTGAATCGGTTGGCGAACTCGCCGAACAGCAGGATGTAAATCCCCGTTTTCTGATACGTTATACGTTCGAGAACGAGAAGGTGAAACATCTGGTATCGCTTTACGTGATCTGTCTCCGTACAGAGGAGCAGTTTAACCAGTGTAAGCGAGCTGGCGGTAAGTTATGGACAGCCAAACAAATTGAAGAGAACCTGCATACCGGTGTATTCAGTGAATATTTCGAACAGGAATTCTCTTATCTTCAGAACACAATTTTACTGGCAGAGAGTTTCTGCTGTGGTAAGTAGGCTGGGTATTTATCGGATACCCAGTTCGATTACTTCAAGGTCTTTAATATTTTTGCCGTCAATCACAAAACGGATAAGGGTACGGACCTGATGGAAGCCGCTTTTGCCGGCTGCGCCCGGATTGATATATAAACAATTCAGGGATTGGTCGAAGGCGACTTTCAGAATGTGCGAATGACCCGCTATGAACAAGTTCGGGCGGGTATCGTACAATTCTTTGCGGATAGCCGGGTTGTAACGGCCTGGATAGCCGCCTATATGCGTCATCATCACATTTACTTCTTCCGCTTTAAAATGAGCCACTTCGGGATATTCTAACCGGAGCGATTGCCCGTCTATATTTCCATATACCGCCCGGAAAGGTTTCAAAGCAGCTAGCTTTGCTGCCAACCCGTCCGAACCAATATCACCTGCGTGCCATATTTCATCGCATTCTGCGAAATATTCCGCATATTTATCATCCCACCAAGCATGGGTATCTGAGAGAAGTCCTATTTTAAGCATAACTGTTTCTTTTCAACATGTAAAAGTAAGAAAATATTACAATGAACCGGTTGACGGAGTTAGTTTAGTTCGTATTTTCTTTACAAAGGTTTCTTTCTGGTGCGATAGTCCCAGTCTTTTACGGCTTCCGGGATTATAGTTTTATATATTATGATACTGTATTCTCATATATTATGATATCGAAGTCGTATAATATATAAGAATACAGTATCATAATATATGAGAATTTGAAAGAGTATATTAGTGGCTTGTGATGATTTTGTTTACTTATGGCTATTTATTTTGAAGATTGTGATGGAATGTAAAATATTGTTCTTACATTTGGGGTGTTTGCATAAATGTATTCATATAAATTTAAAACTATGCCTATGGTATAAAACTGTCTAAAAGACATATTAAGATATAAAAACGTAAAGTTTATTTCGAAGGTGCTGAAAAACTACCACTTTTAAATGCTCTCTTCCAAGTACACTGGACGTTCACGTTTAGGCGTGGACTTCATTGTTGTATTATGAGGAGAGCGGGTTGTGGTAGACCTTTCAGGACCGTAATACGAAAAGACAATGGGTCCACGTTTTTTTATTGGTCTACTTTCTCTCAATTTTGGACTCCCGGCGAACAGCCGGATATGAAACCTTGTTTAGTACTATTCCTTTCTTATAGGATTCTGATGTAACAACGTGAATGTTGCCAAATGAATTATTATGAAATGCGGACATTGTTTTGTAGCAAGAATGTGTGGTGAATGTCATTCGCTTGTCTTCATGCTGAAACGTCTTCTTGTTTATTTTGTCCCGCAATAAATCAAATTTATTATTATTTAATAAAATGAAACGAGAGAAAAATGTATTCCATTTAGTGGGTGTTTTATGTCTTGCCGTAGCATTGCAGTTCTTTCCTGCATCTACATGGGCGGAGACCAATGTTTTTCCTATTGTTAACCAACAAAGTACGTATACTGTAACGGGTAATATCGTGGATGGGAAAGGAGAGCCGATTATCGGTGCCAATGTTGTGTTAAAAGGTTCTGCGACAGGTGTCGTGACTGATGTGGATGGGAATTTTTCAATGAGTGTATCGGGAAATGATGTCCTGATGGTTTCCTATATAGGATACAATTCGTTGGAAATTCCGGTAAAAGGACAGAAGAGTTTGAATATCGTAATGAAGGAAAATGTAGAATCGTTGGATGAAATCGTGGTTATCGGCTATGGTACGATGAAGAAGAAGGATTTGACAGGTTCCGTGTCAGCGATAAAAGCCGACGAAATTACAGCCTTTGCTGTTTCTAATCCTATCCAGGCTTTGCAGGGGAGGGTTCCGGGGGTTGTTCTTTCGCAGAATACCGGAGATCCATCGGGCGATTACTCGATCCGTATTCGGGGAGTCAATTCTATCAAGGGGGACAATGCTCCGCTTTATATCATTGACGGAATACCGGCGAGCACTTCCTCTGTTAATACTTATGACATCGAATCCATGGAAATTCTAAAGGATGCGTCGGCGACAGCGATCTATGGTTCACGTGGTGCGAATGGCGTTGTTATGATTACAACCAAGAAGGGAAAAACCGGAAAAACAACCGTTTCCTATGATTTTGAATACGGCTTTCAGAAACAGATAAAGAAGCTGGATTTAATGAATGCCCGGGAGTGGGGACGGTTTTATAATGAATATCTGGTTAATGCGGATATTTTGAGCGAAGCTCCTTTCTCGGAAGCGGATATTGCAGCAATGGGAAAAGGCGTGGACTGGCAGAGTGAAGTATTCCAGAACGCCCCAATCTCGAATCATAATATTAATGTTTCGGGAGGTACGGACAACGTGCGTTATTTCATAAGCGGTTCGGCTATGATGAAAGATGGTTTGATTCATAATAGTTCATATGATAAATACAACCTGCGTTCAAGCCTGGATTTGAAAATGAGCAAGATGGTCAGTGCTTCGTTGAACATGGGATATTCGTTGATAAATCAAATGAACCAGTCTGACGGAGGAGGTAATGGAGGATCGTCCATGATCGGTGCCACCTATTCTGCCGCACCGGTCTTTTATCCGTACGATGAAAACGGTGATTATAAGGATTTGCGTTCCTGGTATTCCTGGTCGTCGCATGAAATTAAAAATCCGATCTGTATGGCTTATGAGTCTACTTATAAGACGGTCACGAATCTGACGAATATCAATGCGGCCATCAACTTTCAACCAGTCAAGGGACTTTCCGTCAAGGCGACTTTCGGTCTGGAAGGCTCTGATTCCCGGTATGATGCTTATACGACTAAAAAGTATATTTATCAGAATAATTCCGCCTCTGTGAATCATAAGCGTTCCACCAATGTAATAAATGAAGATATTGTGAATTATGACTTTACTGTTAATAAAATTCATTCATTCAATCTGATGGGCGGTTTTACTTATCAGCAGAATGTGTATAAATCAATAGCGGCATCCGGTAATACCTTTTTGAGTGATGTCCAGCAAACAAATAATTTGTCTTCGGCAGGAACAGTCAATACTCCTTCTACTTCTTATTCCAAATGGGCGCTGATGTCTTATCTCGGGCGTATCAACTATTCTTTTAATGGAAAATATTTGGTGACAGCCAGCTTTCGTGCAGACGGTTCGAGCCGCTATTCGGAAGGATCGCGCTGGGGATATTTCCCTTCGGGAGCTTTGGCATGGAGGATTTCTGAGGAACCATTCATGAAGCAATTTGATAAAGTTACCAATTTGAAGCTGCGTCTGGGATATGGTAGGACCGGTTCGAGTGCTATCGACCCGTATATGACACAAAATTTATTGAACACCGGGAAAACAGCGACTGGTAGTGATAATGTTCCTTACTATGCACCAAGCAGCACTTTCCCGGAAGATCTGAAATGGGAGACAACGTCTCAGTGGGATATTGGTGCCGATTTGGGTTTGTTCAATCAGCGTCTGCGTTTTACAGCCGATTATTATTATAAAAAGACGACCGACCTGTTGAATACGGTTTCCTTACCGTCTTCGTCCGGATATTCATCGACAGTCCGGAATATCGGCAGTATGAGTAACCGGGGAGTCGAACTTCTGGTGGAAGCGGATGTCGTACAAAAGAAGGATTTCGGTTTTACACTTCAGTTTAATATTGCACACAATAAGAATAGAGTCGAAGAACTGGCTGACGGAGATGATATTCTGGGAACGACTTACAGCAACTATGGTTCCGGTTCTATAACCATTATCCGGGAAGGGGAACCTTTGGGAGCGTTTTATGTATATAAAGATGCCGAATTAGATGAAAAAGGGTCTCTTTCTTATGTAGATATGAACGGTGACGGTCAATATACGGATACGGAAGACCGGTATATCGCGGGATCTCCTTTCCCGGATTTTACCTATGGTCTGAATTGCGGTTTCCGTTATAAAAACTGGGATTTCAATTTCTTCCTGCAAGGCAGCCAGGGGAATGATGTCTTTAATCTGAGCGAAATGAGAAACTATTCTTATGGGCAAGGCATGAATATCGAACGCAAAGTGTACTATGAAAGTTGGAGAGAAGGACAAGATAATTCTCACGTCCATTATCCGAAGATTGAGGCGGTCGGCTCTTTAAAGTACTCGGACCGTTTCATCGAGAATGGCTCTTATTTACGTTTGAAAAATGTGAGTCTGGCCTATAATTTCCCTTGTGAAAAATGGAGTACCCGGAATTGGCTCAGCGGTATCCGGGTGTTTGTAAGTGCACAGAACTGGCTGACCTTTACCAAGTATAACGGAGTGGACCCGGAAGTAAGCTCGAAAGCAAGCGATGTCAATGCGGGTATCGACCATTTGACTTATCCGAACAGTAAAACTATCTCAATGGGTTTGAGTGTCAAATTTTAAAAATCAGAAGCAATGAAAAGTAAGTTTTTATTATCAATAGTGGCCTGTCTCTCTATCTTTCAAGCCTGTGACAATTGCCTGGACGAGACGAAATATACATATTCGATTTCGAGTGAAACATTCTATAATACATTGGAAGAAGCGAATGCTGCGGTATTGGCTCCGCTGGATGTGATGCGTTCGGCTTATAATTCTAATTTTTTCGCTACGTTGGAAATCAATACGGAATACTGCTATCCGAAAGGGGTTTACCAGACTTACAAGGCTTATAACGGTTTTGTAAATTCTACCCATATCACACGAAGTGAATCTAACTGGACTAATTTGTATAAAGCGATCATGTATTGTAATACCGCTATCGAGAAGCTGCCGGCAGCGACGGAAATGACTGAGGCGGAAATTGCGGCTTATTTAGGTGAACTGAGATTCTTGAGAGGATTCAACTATTTTAATCTGGTCAAATATTGGGGCGGAGTTCCGCTGAAGACCGAGGATAATATAACGATGTGGGATGTACCCAAAAGCTCAAAAGAGGACGTTTATGCATTTATTATTGAAGATCTGAAATATGCTTTGGCAAATTGTCCGGCTAAATCCAGATATTTGGCAACACCGAATAAGAATGTGGTTCGGACGTGCCTGGCTGATGTTTATATGCATACGGAAAACTATGAAGAGGCTAAAACATTGGCGGGAGAAGTTGTCAATAGCGGAGTGTATTCATTGGTGCAGGTGGGTGCTTCGAGGGATTTTGACAAAGTGTTTGGTTATGACCTGACAACTTCGTCTGAAGAAGTATTCTACATCAGGACATCGCGGACGGACGGCAAAACCTGGGATTACCTGTCTTATACATCGCATCCGAAATATGAGATAGAACCGGGCAAGTTGATGTTGAATGGGAACGGCTATTTTACGCATTATACGGATTTGAGGAATCATGTGATATCTACCTGGGATAAGAATGATCTCCGTTATGGGCTGAATGTCGGTTTTTATATCTTTGGAGCCGATGCTTACGGAGAGTACACCTGTCTTTTGACAAAGTATTGGGATCCGAATTCACAAGGGGGAGGTGCAAATGTATCTATTCCGTTGATCCGTTATCCGGATGCAATGCTTATTTTTGCGGAAGCAACAGCACGTGTTGCAGGAGGGCCGACGGAGGAATCTATGGAAATGCTGAATCAGCTTCGCCGTCGTGCTTATGGGCGTGATCCAAAAGTGCCGGATATGGAGTTGGATTATAAGTTGTCGGATTATAAGACGATGGATGAGTTTATTGATTTGCTGATCAAGGAAGAAACTTACGAGCACTTCAATGAAGGGAAGCACTGGGACTTCATTGTTCGTTTGGGCAAAGCTCAGGAACTGGTCGGGAAATATTATAATGTAGAAGACGGGGCGTGGACAGACATACAGGAAAGACATTATTTATGGAAGATTCCGGATTCCGAATTCAACTATAATAAAGCGATGAACCAGTCTACCGATCAGAATCCGGGTTATACTTCTGCGGAATGATTAATATGTTAAACTTAAAAAAGGAAATAGGAATGAAAAAACAGCTTGTTAACAGGGTACGTATATTTTTTATGCTTGCGTTTGTGTGGACAATAGCCTGTCTTGTTACATCATGCGGCGGACGTTCGGAGAAGGGGCATTTACGCCTTCTCTACTGGAATATACAAAATGGAATGTGGTCCGGACAGGGAGATAATTATGACAGTTTTGTCGAATGGGTTAAAGAACAAAATCCGGATATCTGTGTCTGGTGTGAGGCCCAATCCATCTATAAGACCGGGACGGCCGATCCTATGGAGGCTGCGGCCCGTTATCTGACTGATAACTGGGAGAAACTGGCGATGCGGTACGGACATACATATTATTATATAGGAGGTCATCGGGACAATTATCCTCAGGTGATAACTTCTAAGTATCCGATAAAGAATGTCTTGCGTATTGTCGGTTCGGAACCGGATAGTGTCGTTACTCACGGTGCCGGTTGGGCTCAGATCGAAGTCAACCAACAGACGATAAATGTAGTAACGCTTCATACCTGGCCCCAGGCTTTTGCTTTCCGGGCCGAAGATAAGGAGGCCAGCAAAGCGGAATCCGGAGGGGATAAGTACCGGCGCATGGAAATAGAATATATCTGTAAGCATACGATCGACTCGGTGCCCGAAGCAGCGGGCCAGTATTGGATGATGATGGGAGATTTTAATGCGCGGTCAAGAATTGATAATGCAGTTTACAACTATCCGGAAGAAGATACGCGTTTTTTGGTGCATGATTATATCAGGGAGAATACGCCTTATATAGATGTGATCGCTAAAAAATACCCCGGCGAGTTTAAGACAACGACCGGAAAGGAGGCGCGTATAGATTTCGTATATTGTACTTCTCCGTTATATGAAAGAATTGTGGCTGCCGATGTCGTGACAGATACTTATACGAAACCGGTGCGCGACCCGGCTAATCTTTCAAACTTTTGGCATCCATCGGATCACCGTCCTATTTTAGTGGATTTTGATTTGGAAAAGTAGGGACTATATTCACTGGAAACGGTAGATTTGTGAGATAAAAGGTAAAATCGGGCAACACTTCCATGGGTTGTTCGATTTTTGTGTAAGTATCTATTTCTTTTATTCTAATAAAGTATCTATATTTACGCATCTAAGAATAGAATACGATGGAGAATTCATATAAATACTTTAAGCGCGACGTTAGTTGGCTGTCTTTCAACTACCGGGTTTTACTCGAGGCGGAAGACGATACGTTGCCTGTCTATGAGCGGATTAAATTCTTGTCTATCTATTCTTCCAACCTGGAAGAATTTTACGAAATACGTGTGGCCGAGCATCGCGGGGTGATCATGAAAAAGAATTTTACCGAAGAAAGCGGTGATGAGGCCGAAGAAGTGTTGACCGAGATAACCAATGAAGTAAACCGCCAGCAACGTGAATATTACCGGATCTTCTCTGAAAAGATATTACCGGAGTTGAACCGGCAGAATATCTATCTCTATCAGGGAAGCGAACCTGAGCCATTCCATGAAGAGTTCGTTCATAACTTCTTTAATGAGGAGGTGTTTCCGTTCCTGTCGCCTGTCATGATACAGGCGGGGGATATCCGTACCTTTATCCGTGACCGCCGTCTGTATCTGGTGATCCGCATGGTAAAGAAAAGCAAGCGGAAACTGGAAGGAGATCAGGCGCCTGAATATCATTATGCACTGATGAAGATACCCTATGCCAAGGTACCTCGCTTTATAGAGTTGCCGCAACACGAAGGGAAGTTCTACATCATGTTTATCGATGATATTATTCGTGCGAACCTGGCGAATATCTTCCCCGGATATATAATTGACAGTTGTTACAGTATCAAGATATCCCGTGATGCCGATATTTATCTGGAAAATGAGAAAGGTAATATCGTTGAAAGCATTCGGAAGAAAGTGAAGAAACGGAAGATCGGTGCCCTGAGCCGTTTTATGTACGACCGGGCAATGCCGGACGATTTCCTTTCCTTTATCTGTGAGGCTTTCGGCATTACCCGCGATGACTTGGTCGTAGGGGGGCGTTACCTGAATTTGCAGGATCTGGCTAAATTGCCCAATCCCAAAGGGAAGGAGTTGGAGCAGAAGATTCCGACGCCTATGCGTGTTTCTTATCTGGATGAGAAAGGTTCCGTATTCCGGGCAGTGAAGAAGAAAGATATTTTGCTGCATTTTCCCTATCAGTCGTTCGATTATCTGATACGTTTCCTGATGGAAGCCGCGTTCGATCCGAAAGTGGATGAGATAAAGATCACCCAGTATCGGGTGGCGGAAAATTCGGCCGTCATCAATACGTTGGTCAGTGCGGCGCAGAACGGGAAGAAGGTAACGGTATTTGTTGAACTGAAAGCCCGCTTCGATGAAGAGAATAATATGAGTACGGCTGAACGGATGGAGCAGGCGGGCATACGTATTATTTATAGTATTCCCGGATTGAAGGTGCATGCGAAAGTGGCGGTTATCATCCGGAAAGATCCGGATGATGGAAATAAACGGCGTGATTTCGCTTATCTCAGTACCGGCAATTTTAATGAAAAGACTGCCCGGGTCTACTCGGATATGGCCTTGCTTACCTGCAATGACGAGATCATAACGGATATAAATAAAGTGTTTGCCGTGCTGGAAGGGAAAATGGCGGAGCCTACTTTCCGGCATCTGCTGGTTGCCCGTTTCAACATGGTGCCCGAACTGATCCGTATGATCCACCGTGAGATCGAACATGTGAAGCTGGGACGTAAAGGACGGATCGTGTTAAAGATGAACGGGCTGCATGACCAGAATATGATAAACGAACTGTATCATGCCAGCGAGAACGGGGTGGAGATCGACCTGATCGTAAGGGGCATCTGTTGTCTGGTTCCCGGACAGCCTTACAGTGCCAATATCCGGATCACCCGGATTGTCGATATGTTCCTGGAACATTCCCGTATCTGGTATTTCTATAATGACGGCAAGGAAGATGTTTATCTGACATCGGCCGACTGGATGCGTCGTAATCTGAATCGCCGGATAGAAACGGCTTTCCCGATACTGGTTCCCGAAATAAAACAGGAAGTGATCGACATTCTGAAGATACAGATGCGCGACAATGTAAAAGCCTGCCTGATCGACGAGCAGCTGCATAACAACTTCAAGCATAATGAGGAACCGGTGAAAGTCCGTTCCCAACTGGCTATTTATGAATATTTGAAAAACAAATCGTGAATAAGATCGTATGGACAATCCTTCTTCCCTGACTTTTTTTCTGTTCTGTTTCTGTTGGGTGGCTCTGATAGCGGGAGCGGTGCTGGGGTATATTATAGGTATCCGTATGGCACGCAACCGGGAACGTCACCGGCTCGTAAAGGAAAAGATCAGGAAGAACAAAGTTGCCATTTATCATTACCAAAAGGAGAAATACGATTATATCGAGCAGATCAACCGTCTGGAACAGGATTTACAGAACCTGACGGAAGAATCGGAGCTTTACAAGGAACGTGTCAGTGACCTGGAATATTACAAACGGAAGGTGCGTGAGAACGAACAGGTCATTGAACGGCTTTCCTCTGCTTCGTCAGAGACGGTAGAGTTGCCGGTCGATGCCTTTTCCCTGTTGTTGCAACTCAAACAAGATCCGGTACGCACCAATCTCAGCAGACAGGAATGGATGGAATTGCTTCGTACGACCGACCTTCTTTTCAATAATTTCCTGACGGAGTTGAAGCAGAAATCTGGTATAACCCGTCATGAAGAGGAAATCTGTTGCCTGATAAAATGGAACTTTCCCCGCAAAGATCAGATGGCTGTTTTCAATAACACGACCGATGCCCTCACCAAGTCGAAGAGCCGCCTGAAAAAACGTCTGCAACTGGATGAGAAGACCGATCTGGATCAGTTTATCCGGATGTATTAGAGAAAAAGTACCTGATTCCTTTTTCCGATGATCGGAATAGTACTCTTCCGGTCATCGAAACACTGCTCTTCCACCCATCAGAATAATACTCTTCCGACTATCGGAAGAACGTTATTCCGATGGTCGGAAAAAAGCAGAAGCTCGACTGTTTCTTTTATTGGCGGAAAATATTTGAGTCGTTTCTAAAGCATCATGTCCAGATAAATACATAAAATCAAATAGTTTTAGGATATATGTTTCTTATATACAGACTGTTAGTCCTGTGTTCGTTTGTCCGGCACCATTTCTTTTCTTTTGTTGACTTATCCTTTATTTTTGTCGGAGTAAACAATAAACTCTGGAAAAGATAAATCAATAAAGCTATGAGAACACAGCATCTATTTACTTTTTATTTAGTAGGATTACTGACTTTGGTTAGTTGTAACTCTTCGATCGTAGAAAAACGGGCTACCGGTTTGCCGTATGAAATCCTGGTTGTCATGACCCGGGAAGTTGGAGACAGCGAGGTTGGGGAATTAGTGAAAAATCAATTAAAATCTCCCATTGCCGGATTGCCCCAACCTGAACCCGCCATGCGTGTTACATTTGTTCCTACCGAGACTTTTAATGGCTTGTTGAGATACGTCCGCAATATTCTGGTTGTCGATATTGATCCGACGAAGTATACGATGGTTTCATTGAATGGTTTTAAAGATGAGTGGGCAAAAGGGCAGGAAGTGATAAAACTCTGTGCTCCGTCGACTCGCGAACTGGTCACTTACCTGACATTACATGATTCGGATATTGTCAATCATTTCTGTGCAATCGAAAAGGACCGTCGTATAAAGATCCTGAAAGAACATTACAGCCAGTTGGCAATGGATAAAGTGCAGGAGAAGTTCGGTGTGAAATTGCATGCTCCGGACGATATGACTTATTATAAAGATACGACCGATTTCCTGTGGGTGTCGAACAATGCTAAAACCGGGCGTGTCGATCTGATCGTTTATTCCTTTCCATATACCGATGCGAATACATTTACACAGGACTATCTGGTGGCAAAACGGGATTCTGTTTTAAAGGATAACCTGCCGAGTGCTTTTCCGGATTCTTATATGACTACGGAAAAGCGTGTCGACCTGACTTACGAACCTATAATGTTGCATGATAAATACTGCGGAGTCTTACGTGGCCTGTGGAAGATGGTTGGCGATAAGATGGGCGGACCGTTTGTCAGCCATGCTTTTCTGGATACGAAGACACAGCGTGTGATTGTTGCCGAAGGTCTCGTTTATGCCCCGGAAACAACCAAGCGGAATTATATACGTAAGATCGAAGCTGCACTTTATACGGCACGCCTGGATACGATATCGAGATAGCTGTACCCTCACTAGCACCAGTGAGGCAAAGGCATTACCTTTTCTGCAGGTAGTCTGTTAGCAGTAATACCTGTTCCGGCATATATCCCGTACGGATACGCCATCCTGCGGATAAAGGTTGTTGGCTCGGTTTCCGAGATGTTTGACAAAACCTACAGGAAATCCCTGGTAGCAGACCAGTACGTACCCTTTTTCTATTTCGGCGGGGAGAAGCAATGCTTCTTTTTTCAGGTATTTGATGGCATCGTCCCAGCTTACTTCGGCACAGGTGAAAGCCTCTTTGTTCAGTGCCGTGCTTAAAGCCAGTGAATGGGCCGGTAAAATATCTTTGCCTTTTATCTCTCCGACGCGGATTCCGGCAGATACGATTCGTAACTGGGTGGATAGCAATTGCCAAGTGTCATAATGGATGGACGGTATGGCTTGTATCGTATCATTGAATATTTCCATCCGGAAGCTGTCCGGCTCCTGTATCCATTTGTTTACAACAGGAGGGATGACGGGAGCGGCTTTTCCTTTATCCTTCTTGTTTTTACTTTTAGGACGGATTATTTCATCGACTTCGCCGGACGTTTTACGCAGGGCGGCCAGGAAGAATCCTTCCCCTTTTGTTTTATGGGGGAAGAAACGGTAGACCGGGTGTGCATGGCGTAGCGGTCCGGTGATCTGCCATTCATCCCTAATGGGAATGGACAGGGCTTCGGCTCCCAGTTCTTCTATTATATAATGTATATTATCTTCATCCTCTTCCGTATTGTAAGTACAGGTGCTGTAAATGAGCAGTCCGCCCGGTTTCAGTGCGTTCCATATGTCGTGGATGATACGGCGTTGACGGGCGGCACAAAGGTTGACGTTTGCCACGCTCCATTCGCCGGTACTGTCGGTGTCCTTGCGGAACATTCCTTCGCCGGAACAGGGGACATCGGTAACAATAACATCAAACAGATGAGTAAGGCGCCCGATATCTTCGGGATCGTTGTTCGTGACGATATTGTTCGGATTTCCCCATTTGGTGATATTTTCAGCCAGGATATTACTGCGGGTACGGATCACTTCGTTGCTGACCAACAGACTGCCTTCGGGTAAAAGGTTCAACAGATGGGTGGACTTACCACCCGGTGCGGCACAAAGGTCCAGGCATTTCACCGGTTCGCTGACAAAGTTCCGGATGGCTTGCTCCAGGAACATGGAGGAGGCTTCCTGCACATAATAGGCTCCGGCATGAAACAGCGGGTCGAAGGTGAACGACAGGCGTTCGGGCAGATAATAACCTGTTTCGCTCCAGCCGACCTGAGGTGTTGAGGGAGCCTTCGTCCCTTTATTCCGGTTGATACGGATACTGACGGGAACGTCCGCTTGCAATGCGGCTTCCAATTTGTCATATTCTTCGCCCAGTAAGGCACGGGTACGTGTGATAAATTCGATAGGAAGTGCCATCTTATTCTGTTTGTTTGGCACAAAAGTACTAACTTTGCGGAAAACTAACAGTATGCAAGCATCGCTTTTCCTTATACCGGTTACATTGGGAGACACCGATCATCGGCGTGTTCTCCCGGAATATAATCGTGAAATCATTCTACAGATCAAACATTTCATCGTTGAAAATATACGTACTGCACGCCGTTTCCTGAAAAAGACGGAACCGTCTATCGTGATAGATGATCTGACTTTTTATGAACTGAACAAGCACACTTCGCCGGAAGATGTGGCCGGTTATCTGGTTCCGTTGACGAAAGGGGAGCATGTCGGTGTGATATCTGAGGCCGGTTGTCCGGCTGTTGCCGATCCGGGAGCGGATGTCGTTGCTATTGCGCAGCGGAAGAATTATCCGGTGGTTCCCCTGGTTGGACCGTCTTCTATATTAATGTCGGTAATGGCTTCCGGTTTCAACGGGCAGAGTTTTGCCTTTCATGGCTATCTGCCCATTGATGCTTCGGAACGGACAAATACAATCAAAAAGCTGGAAGGCCGTATCTATTCGGAAAACCAGACACAGCTTTTTATCGAAACACCTTACCGTAACAATAAATTGGCTGAGGAGTTGATCCGTACTTGTCGCCCGTCAACCAAATTATGTATCGCTTCGGATATTACTTGTGAAGATGAATATATCCATACCCGTCCTGTGAAAGACTGGGCAGGAAAAGTTCCTGATCTGAGTAAGAAACCGACTATCTTTTTAATCTATAAATAACTTTTTATGGCAGCTTATCAGGCACATGAAACAGCAGTGATCGATCCTGGCTGTACGATCGGCGATGATACTTTTATTTGGCATTTTTCTCATATAATGGCCGGCTGTATCATTGGTGAAGAATGTAATATCGGGCAGAATGTCGTTATTTCGCCGGGCGTGGTTTTGGGGAATAACGTCAAAGTCCAGAATAATGTTTCCGTTTATACCGGAGTGACTTGTGAAGATGATGTTTTTCTGGGACCGAGTTGTGTGTTCACGAATGTGATAAATCCGCGCAGTGCCGTTTGCCGCAAAGACCAGTATAAGAAAACTCATATAGGAAAAGGGGCTACTATTGGTGCCAATGCAACGATTATTTGCGGGCATAATATCGGAGCCTATGCCTTGATAGGTGCGGGAGCGGTTGTAACTAAAGAGATTCCTGCTTATGCTTTAGTCGTTGGTAATCCTTCCCGGCAGATCGGCTGGGTCAGTGAGTATGGACACAGGCTGGAGTTTGATGAAAAAGGTTTTGCTATTTGCCCGGAGAGTGGAGAAGGGTATCAGCTGAGGGATAATGAGGTGGTCCGTATCGGATAAAAAAGAGAAAGGCGGATAATCAACCATCCGCCTTCTGAATATTTCTTAGCAAGCCTTCAAACTCATATCGAGACTTTTGACCGAGTGGGTCAGTGCTCCGACAGAGATAAAGTCTACGCCGCATTCTGCATAATCGCGCAGTGTGTCGAATGTGATACCGCCGGATGATTCGGTTTCGAAGCGTCCTCCAATCATTTCGACTGCTTTCTTTGTATCTTCGATATTGAAATTATCCAGCATGATGCGGTCGATACCGCCAACATTCATCGCCTGTTGTAATTCGTCGAAGTTGCGTACTTCGATTTCGATCTTCAGGTTTTTGCCTTTTTCTTTCAGGTAGTTCTGTGCACGGGTAATAGCCTGTTCGATGCCACCGGCAAAGTCTACATGATTATCTTTCAGCAGGATCATATCGAATAGTCCGATACGATGGTTGACACCGCCGCCGATCTTTACAGCATCCTTTTCCATCATACGCATACCTGGAGTTGTCTTACGGGTATCCAGTACGCGGGTTTTAGTTCCTTCCAGTGCTTTTACATATTTGCGGGTTGTTGTTGCAATACCGCTCATACGTTGCATAACGTTCAACATCAGGCGTTCTGTCTGTAGCAGCGACTGCACTTTTCCTTCAACGGTAAAAGCGATATCACCTTTCTTTACTTCTGCGCCATCATTGATGAAGATTGTCATTTTTAGTTCCGGGTCGAAGTCATGGAAGATGCGTTTAGCCATTTCCACACCGGCCAGTACGCCATCCTCTTTGATAATAAGCTGGCTCTTTCCCATAGCTGTTTCGGGAATGCAGCATAACGTTGTATGATCGCCGTCACCGATGTCTTCGGCAAACGATAATTTAATTAAATCGTCAATTAACTGATCCATGTGTTATTCTATTCTGATTGATTGTATAATCGCTTTGTTGCCGTCGGCACGGTAAGTAATGTTTACACGATATTCGCCTGAAGCGGTCGGGAGTTTACCGACAAAAATCCAGCGTCTTTTTTGTCTGCATGATGTACTACGGAGAATCCCGAAGGTTTGTTACTGCCAAAAAAAGTAGACAGCATCTTAACGGCTTCGCTTCCGCTGCACTTTTTAGATGAGCCGGGTAGGGCCATATCTACTTCCTGGTCCATTGCTCCTGTCAGTGTAGAGGCATCTCCTCCTTTGAAGGCGTTTGATATCGGAGTAATATCGGCTGCCATTACGCTCAAAATTGAGAATACCAATGCCAATGTAAGTAATAATCGTTTCATAAGCTATCTCCTCTTTTTATGAGTATTCTGATGCAAAGGTATGTATTTTTCCTGTAAATTAGCGCCTTCAATATTAAAATGTCAACGAATGAAGATTGCACTGATTGTAATAGGCAAGACGGATGCCGGTTATTTTGTGGAGGCTATTAATGAATATAAGAACCGCCTGGTTCATTATATCCCTTTTGAAATGGAGGTTATCCCCGATATCAAGAACGTAAAAAACTTATCGGAAGTCCAGCAGAAAGAGAAGGAAGGGGAATTGATTTTAAAGACATTGCAATCCGGTGATTATCTGGTTTTATTGGATGATAAAGGGAAAGAATTTACTTCCATGCAATTTTCTGCTTATATAGAAAAGAAGATGCATATGATACCGAAACGGCTGGTCTTTGTGGTCGGCGGTCCGTATGGATTCAGTGAAGCGGTGTATAAAGCCGCTTCGGAAAAGATTTCATTGAGCAAGATGACTTTTTCGCATCAGATGATCCGTCTGATTTTTATTGAACAGATTTACCGCGCGATGACTATCCTGAATAATGAACCTTATCATCATGAATAGAATAATGTGCCAATATGCAATTAAAAGAGTGATGGCTCTATTTTTTAATTGGCATATTAGCACATTGACACATTGGCATATTATTCTCTAGTCTTCTGTATCAACAAATAATCAAGCAAAGTCATTGCTGCCATCGATTCGACAATGGGAACGGCACGTGGAAGCACACAGGGGTCATGGCGTCCGCGGGCTTTCAGGATTGTGTCTTCTCCATCCATGCTGACGGTTTCCTGTTCCATCAGGATCGTAGCCACTGATTTAAAAGCGACACGGAAATAAATATCTTGTCCGTTGGAGATACCTCCCTGGATACCTCCCGAGTTGTTTGTATGAGTATTGATATGTCCGTTGTCATTGAAGAAACGGTCGTTACGCTGGGAACCACGATAGAGGGCCGCTTCGAATCCGTCACCATATTCAAATCCTTTGACGGCATTGATTGTCAACATGGCATGGCCTAAAGCTGCATGTAGTTTGCCGAAAACAGGTTCACCCAAACCGATGGGAGTCCCTTTGACTACGCAAGTAATAACTCCGCCGATCGTGTCTCCTTTGGATTTCACTTCGGCAATTAACTGTTCCATCTCTGCCGCCTTTTCCGGGTCGGGACATCTTACTGCGCTTTCTTCGGTCAGATTCAAGTCGTAGTCTTTATATGAACCTTCCAGCTTGATGGGACCTACCTGTGAAGTATAAGCCTGGATATGGATACCTTTCTGGCGTAAGGCCAGTTTGGCTATTGCTCCGGCTACACATCGTGCGATTGTTTCACGGGCAGATGAACGGCCACCGCCACGGGGATCACGGATACCATATTTTGTTTGATAAGTATAATCGGCATGCGAAGGACGGTAGACTGTCTTCATATTGTCGTAATCGGACGAATGCTGATTCTTGTTCCAGATAATGAAACCGATCGGCGTGCCGGTCGTTTTTCCCTCGTAAATCCCGGAAAGGAATTGTACTTCGTCGTCTTCCTTGCGGGGAGTCGTAATTTTGGATTGTCCCGGTTTACGGCGGTTTAATTCTTTTTGGATGAAATCTGTATCCAGTTCGATACCAGCTGGGCATCCGTCGATAACACCTCCGATACCCGGACCGTGTGACTCTCCGAATGAAGTTAATCTATATATATTTCCGAATGTATTCATATGTAGTAAATGCAAGTGGAGAATTAAGAATTATATCGCTTAAAATGAAAAATGAGGAATGCAGAATCTGTTTCATTCTTCATTCCCCATTCTGCATTCTTCATTTATTTATTAGTGACAGCTACCGCATCCGCAACCACCGTCTTTGTGATCGTGGTCACCGCAATCGCTTCCACAGTCGTCGCATCCGCAACCACATCCGCCTGTCGGTGCTGATAAAGCTGCAATTTCTTCTGCTGTCGGTTCGTGAACGTCGATAACTTCACCGCTGAAGTGAAGTGTTTCACCTGCCAACGGATGGTTGAAGTCCATAACGACAACGTCATCTTTCACTTCCAGAACAGAACCGTTCAGACGGTTACCGTTTGAATCCATCATAGGAACAGTGTTACCTTCTTTGATGATTTCAGAGTCGAACTTACCTTCAACTTCGAAAATGTTTTTTGGCAGATCAAGCACGTGATCTTCCACATATTCTCCGTATGCGTCAGCCGGAGCGATAGAGAAGTCGAACTTGTCGCCTACTTCCAGACCTTTCAAAGCATCTTCGAAAGCCGGGAGCATTGCGCCTGTTCCAAAGATGAATTTCAACGGAGCCTCAGCTACTGCTTTTTCCATCAACTCACGCTCTTCACCTTCTCCTACGTTCAGGTCATATGTAACCGCAACGAACTTATTTGCTGTAATTTTCATTTTTAATTGTATTTGTAATAAATAAAACGAGGACAAATTTACGTATAATTTCCGACTTAATCAGGTTATTCTTTTAAAAATAAAGATATGTAATGTTTTAAGCTAGAATATAGTTATCTTTGTCGGCTGAAATAAAATGAGAGATCCTGTACTTATTCTATGGTTACAGTGTTTGTCGGTAGGTTAATAAAGTAGTGTTTGCGGATGCGGTTTTCTAAGTTAAAAGACTTTTTCTTTCCGGGCGGAACGGAAAGCAGGAAGTTGATCGGTTTATTTTTTGCAGTCTTGTTTCTGAAGTTTATGTGGTTCAATCTGCTTTGGTGCATGTTATCTACATTTACTCCATTTTCAAAGATTGAAACTTATCTGGATACTATATTAGTCTCCTTATTTTTGTTATTACCCCTGGTTGGCTTCCGTGCTGTCAAGACTACTTTGGTGATTTTCTTTCTGCTGGACGGTTTGCTTATTTCGAACCTGATGTATTTCAGGACTTACTTTACTGCCATACCGTTGGATAGCTATTTGCTGATAGACAATTTGTCTGATTTTACCAGCAGTGTATTTGATTCCTGGCGGATGGTCGATCTGTTTTTCCCTTTGTCTACAATGGCTGCGGGTGTTTTGTGGTGGTATAATTTTCATCGGAAACATGAAACGGAACAGGCGGTACGGTGTAAAGGCGGTTTTGCTTTTGCCCGTTATCTGGTTCTGATTGTTTTAGTGGCTTTGATTCCTGCTGTTCGTCTTTGGAGCCAGAATGGTTTTAAAGTTGCTTATGAGAGATTGCAGGATGCCTATTTGCATACTTGTAATATCCCGATGTATACGATTTTCGGTTCTCTTTATTATGATTATACCTGCGACCAGATAGTCTATACACCGGAGATAAAGGCCCGTATCGATTCCTGGCTAGCCAGGAAAACGGATTGCAAATCCGTTTTATCACCATTTAATCCAAAGGATAATTGTATTATAATCCTGGCCGAATCATTGGAAAGCTGGGTGTTGGATAAGACGGTGGAAGGCCAGGAGATTACTCCGAACCTGAATAGAATATTAAAGGATACGTCGGTGATCTATGCCCCTCATGTTTTATCGCAGGTGAAAGGAGGACGTTCGATCGATGCCCAGTTGCTGATGAGTTCCGGGCTTTTGCCTATCAACTCCGGACCTTACAGCATCAAATTCCCGGAATCATATTATCCTTCTATTGTAAAGGCGTTTAAAGAAAAACATAAGGATGCCAAAGCATATAGCTTGACTATCGACAAACCGATGGTCTGGAATCAATGTATAATAGCTCCGGTTCTGGGATATGACAGTCTGGTTTCGAAAAACTGCTTTATACAGGAAGAACCGGTCGGTTCGCGTAACCAGGTGGGTGACCGTGCCTTTTTGCGCCAGTGTCTGGATAAAATACAGAAGAATGAAGTTTGGGATGAATCCGGAAATACGTTGGTGCAATGTATTACCTATTCCGGGCATAATCCTTTTATTTTGCCGGATTCATTGAAAAGAGTTTCTTTTTCGCCCGAAGTCCCGGAGGTCTTGAATAACTATATGACCATGGCCAATTATACAGACCGGGCAATAGGTGAATTTGTAGCAAAGATCAAAGCGGACAAGCGTTTCGATAATACTTTAGTCGTGATCATGGGAGACCATGAAGCATTGGGAACAGTCAGGAAAGAACTGTGCAACGATCCGGTAGGAAAGGATATTGTATCTGATAAATCGTTTGTTCCGCTAATCATTCTGAATGCGCCGTTTAATATGTATTATGGCAAAGTCATGGGACAGGTGGATGTTTATCCGACTTTGCTGGACCTGCTTGGGTTGAATGATTACTGGTGGAAAGGATTGGGAGAAAGTATCTTTAATCCGCAGAAACCAGATTTTGATGTCGACCCCCAGTTTAATCTTATCGGAGATACGGCCGGTGTTCCCGATGAGAATATCCGTCAGGCCAAAGAAGCCTGGGAAATATCAGACATGATTATCCGCTATGATTATCTGGGACATAAACTGAATATAAAAGAAGAACCGGTGAAAGTGGCAGGGGTAAAATGATAAAAAATATGTCGAAAGCGGTTGCAGGAAAGAACCGGCTTTCGACATATTTTTGAATACTTATTTCTTGTCGATCGCTTTCTTCAGAGCATTCAGGGCGGTATCCAATACGGAGCGCGGACAACCTACGTTGAGGCGCATATATCCTTCTCCGCCGGGTCCGAACATGCTTCCGTCGTTCAACAGCAGACCGACTTTATCCTGGAATAAATGAACCAGTTCTTCCTGGCTTAGTTTGAGGTCGCGGCAATCCAGCCAGACCAGGAAGGATGCCTGTGGCGGATAGACTTTGATCTTCGGAAGCTTCGTCTTGAAGAATTCATCTACGAAACGGACATTTTCCATTACATACATCCGCATTTGCTGTAACCATTCGGCACCATATGTATAGGCCGCTTCGGTTGCCGTATAAGCAAAGATCGTCCCGTCGCCCAACTCGCCGGCTTCCAGGAATTCATAAAATTCTTTCCGTATCTTTTCATTGGGAACAATGGAGTAGGAGGTTACGATGCCTGCGATATTGAATGTCTTGCTCGGAGCCATGAAAGTAATACTGCAATTGGCGGCAGCTTCTGATACGGTGGCAAACGGATGATGAGTAAACTGCGGATAAGCCATTTCCGCATGTATCTCGTCTGAAATAACCAGTATATTGTGTTTTGCACAGATATCCGCCAGCTTGACCAGTGTATCTTTTTTCCATACGATGCCGCCCGGGTTGTGGGGATTGCAAAGGATCAACACTTTGCACTGCTCGTCTATTACGGATTCCAGCTGTTCGAAATCCATCTCATAGGCGCCGTTCACCAGTTTGAGCGGGTTGTTGACCACTTCCCGTTTCATGCTTTCCGGAACAATCCGGAACGGATGGTATACAGGTGGCTGGATGATTACTTTGTCGCCCGGTTTGGTGAAGCATTGGATGACAAAGCCGATGCCTTTGACAATTCCCGGAATATAGCTGAGCCATTCCCGTTTGATCTTCCAGTTCTGTTTATAATGTACCCATTCTATAATACTATTATAATACGAGTCTGATCCGAAAGTATAACCGAATATTTCGTGTTCGCAGCGTTTCTTTATTGCATTGACAATAAAGTCCGGAGTCCGGAAATCCATATCGGCAACCCAGAGAGGAATAAGGTTCTCGTTGCCGTACCGCTCTTTTATTGCATCATATTTCACGCAATTGGTACCGCGGCGTTCAATTACTTCGTCAAAGTTGTATTGCTTCATTTTTATCTTAGTTCAGTCAGTTATCTTTGTTTTAGTCTATTGATCGGGGTCAAAGATAAACAGAAAAATTGATAGGTGAAGCAGAATGACAAAAGAACACGATCGGATTATAAGACTTCCTCCATGCGTTCCAACTCACAACCACGGAACTGCATTATGATACAATGTAATTTTGTGTCCTGTATCAACTGACGTACCTTTGGTGCAGCGGCATATTGTTTTATCTGTTCAACAGCTTCTTCCCACTGAGCTTTGGCTTTTTCCCCAGAATCTTTTGCTGAAAGATATTTCAATTCAAGAATATAACTGTGTTTCACTTCATAGCGCAACAAATCGGGCATCAGGAACAGGTCGCAATAACCATGGTTCAACTCCATCTCCGGGGCTGTCAGATAGTAGGCATTTACACTGAGATAAGCCGTGAAAAATCCCTGGATATTGCGTTCGCCTTCAATAGCACTGTGAACCGACGAGTTTTCTTTGTAGGCATGGGCTATAAATTCCAGAGATTCGCGCCAATGGCCGTCGTAGCATATCATCGAACAAATCTGTCAACTGGTTCAAATTGATATATCGTTTATTTTGGTATTCCTCTAACAGGAATTCGTAATATTGCTTGCGCACATTGTTGTTGGGGATACTTAATACCACACGCCCCCCGCGGGTATCGGTAATAGTCAGCATACCATAATAAAAAAGCAGACTGGGGAAGATTTCCGGATTGGCAATCTCTGTTGCAGGAAAAGTGATTGCCAGATTAGTAACGATTTGTCCTTCATCAGTGATTTTACGCAGTACCCCTTTGCGGTCACCGTCCAGACGGTCCAGCTGGATGAGTTTCTTCATTTTGTTATAATCCGTACGGGTATTGGGGTCTATCATCTGTTCGGGAGATTTTTTCAAGGTTATGTAATTGCGGAGATAGTAGAGTACCATGTCGCAATTGAACATCTTCGGGTCACTTTTCAGGCTTTCTTTTGCAAAACAATAATTGTCATACCACGGTTTCATCTCCGTAATCATTGCCTCTATATCTGCATCATCCGACAGTTGTCCTGCATCCTTATAATACTGGAACATAGAACGTACGTCTACTTCACTGAATCCTAGCATCATATTGAATTGATGTTCGGTGCTGATGTTCCAGCCGATATTAAATCCGCTGGTAAGATCGTCTAACGTAACAGGACTGACGCCGGTCATGAAGATACGTTCGAACATTCCTTTAAATTTCTTGAAAATCTCGCGATAGAACCCGCTGGCATGTGTGAGAGCATGGTAAACGTCATTACCTTGCTCATTGAGTATTATATTGGTGAAGTTATCATATTCGTCGATAATAAGATAGAGATGCGCCCCGGTTTCGGGTGCATGAAGATTCAAATAGTTCAGTTTGCTGACAAAATCGGGCAATGCTTTCATTTCATTGGCAAACCCCGGATAATAATAAGACTCGTAAGACATGCCGAACATATCCATCACCATACTGCAATACCGGTCAAAGTTCTCTGATAGTGAACCACTGCTGCCACTGGCACGTGAGAAATCCAAATAAAGTACTTGAAATGTTCCTTGTAAAGGGGTGGGATGCTCTCCTATCCACAAATTGCCGAAACGTTTTTGAAACTTCTCTTTTTGAGCAATATCATAATAGGCCCGGAGCATACTCAGAAAGATGCTCTTGCCAAAACGCCGGGGCCGGATGAAAAACAAATTACTGGGTTGCTCTTCCAGCATAGGCAAATACATCGTCTTATCCACATAATACTGGTTCTGCTCCACCACTTCCACAAAATTGGAAATGCCGTAAGGGATTCTTTTTGCAACTTCCATAATAATTACTCCTGTTTTTTTATTTATGCTTACGAGATAAGACAAAGGTAGTTTATGTTCCCGTGTTTTCTATGAATTTATCAAAGTAAATAATTTTATTTCTGATATTTTTTGTTACTTCGCACTAGTTATGGAATTACCAGAGGAGCAACATATCTTGAGGGAGATCGCAAGAGGAAACATAAAAGCTTTTGAACAGCTTTTTTTCGACTACCAACCTAGGTTGGTATATTTCCTTGTCGGCCTGACGCACGACAAGGAAATCAGTCGTGATATATCCCAGGATTTGTTTCTTTCCATATGGAAAGACCGGGAAAAACTGAGAGACGTCCGTTCTTTTTCCTCCTATCTCTTTCAGATGGCGCGCTTTACCGTTTATGATTATTTCGACCGTCTTGCCGTTTCAGAAAAGTATACCAATGAGTTTTTACTGGAAGCCTCCATCTCCCAATCGGAAGAGGAAGCGATGTTTGCACGTGAATTGCAAAACCTTATCAACCGGACTGTCGAACAAATGTCTCCTCAACGAAAGCTAATTTATAAGATGAGTCGTGAGCAGGGTTTATCGAATGATGAGATCGCCACCCGTTTGGGAATCAGTAAACGTACAGTCGAAAACCATTTGACTGCCGCCCTGTCCATTCTTCGTAAGGTTCTTTATCTTTTTTTGTTTACCTGTTTGGGCTGAGCACTGCCGTTCCCCAAAAGTGTTTCATCTTAATGAAACAAGTGTTCCATCATATAGAAACAACTGTTTCATTAGTATGAAACACATTCAACGATAGCACCCGTTAGTACCGGAATCAAACTATTTTCAAAAAAAGTTGATTTTAGATTGTGTGTATTGTTGTGATAAACCTACATCCATATAAAGACGGATATTTTATGGAAGAGAACAACAAGATAAAACAACTCATGCAGCTCTACTTCGGAAAGCACTTTTCCCGATATGGACGTATCTTGTTTGGGCGTTGGTTGAAGGCGGACGATGCAAAAACGGAGAAGGAAGAAATGTTGCAGGATTTGTGGAAGAAATCTCAGCCGGAGGTGACGGATTCTACCCATAGTGATTGGAAGGCTTTGCAAAGGCATCTTTCCGTGGTCCCCGTTCGTGAACGTTCGGTGCCATTCTATCGCCAGTGGCTGAAATATGCGGCCGTTATTGTCTTGATGATTATGACTGCCGGAACGACCTATTGGGCAACCGACCGTTTTAAACCGGTCCGTCATGTGGAAATGGCACAGGTATTCGTCCCTTACGGAGAAAGTGAGCAGGTGGTATTGCCTGACAGTTCGAAGGTGTGGGTAGATGCCGGTACGCTGTTGGTTTATCCGAAAGATTTTACCGATACTGATACACGAACGGTTTACCTGACCGGGCAAGCATCCTTCTCTGTCCGTAAGAATCCGGAGCAACCCTTTGTTGTGAAGACGACTTACCTTGATGTCCAGGCGTTGGGTACTGTCTTTACCGTGGAGGCTTATCCGGGCGACTCCTGTTCCATGGCAACATTGGAGGAAGGAAGTGTACTGGTATCTGTTAGGAATGAAGACATTCAGCCGACTGTGCTAAAGCCTGATCAGCAGTTGGTTTATTCGCATTCAGAACATACTGTGATGGTTCATTCTATCGACGCTTCTTTATATAATATGGAAAGAAACGGCTATCTGATATTTGAAAATACATCTTTCAGCCGTCTGATGGCCTCTTTGGAACGTAAGTTCAATGTGACGATTCATTATAATTCCCAAAAGTTTGCGGGAGAATATTATAATGTCAAATTCTCGCCGGATGAAAAGCTGGAAGATGTGCTGAACATTCTGCAACAACTGATTGGTATACATTATAAAATAAAAGGAAAGGTGGTATTTATAAACTAAAATATAGGAGTAAACAAATATGAACAAAAGAAAACCGGAAAGACAGAAAGTGCAAAAATCCCTCTTTCCGGAATTCGAAATCGAATCTTGAACATCTTTGGATTGACGAGTAAATCGTCATGGTTTTATTAATATTCAATTTTCAAATGTACAAATATATGAAATTAACTAATCTAATACGTATAAATAACGGAAAAAGTGTATCCAGGCTGTTGTTTATTACAGCTTTATCTTCCATCAGTTTATTTTCTTATGCGCAACATCAACAAGTGCGCCTGACCGGAAGCAATGTAACACTGAAGACAGCCTTCAAACAAATCGAGCAACAGACCAAACTGTTTGTCGATTATAACACGCAGGAAGTAAACGATTCTCGCGTCCTGACAAAGTTACCAAAGAACAGTAATGTGAAAGAGGTTATGGAACAGTTGCTGGAAGGTTCCGGTTGTTCGATAACGTTCAGTAACGGACATATTATTATCAACAAGCAAGCCCGGACTGTTTCTTCAACGAAAAATATATCAGGAGTTGTGAAGGATGAAACCGGTGAACCCGTTATTGGTGCGAATGTAGTCGTAAAGGGAACAACGAACGGGACAGTTACGGATATGAACGGGCGGTATAGTCTGGAAGTCCCGGAAGGTGGTGTGTTGCAGATATCTTATATTGGTTACAACACCCAGGAAGTAAAGGTTGGAAGCGGAGATGTCGTTAATGTTTCACTTCGCGAGGATTCCGAAGCCTTGGATGAGGTTGTGGTTATCGGTTATGGTACGGTAAAGAAGAGCGACTTGACGGGAGCTGTCGGTTCCGTGCAGATGAAGGACGTGAGCCAGGTGGGTATAACCAGTGCCGACCGTGCGTTGCAGGGGCAAATAGCCGGTGTGCAGGTTAATGCCAGAACTGGTCAGCCGGGTGAATCGATGATGATTCGTGTCCGTGGAAGTAACTCCCTGGCAGGTGGTAACGAACCGCTTTATGTCATTGACGGTATGCCGGTAGAAAAGATGAATTCGGATATTAACCCGGAAGACATTCTGTCGATGGAAGTATTGAAAGATGCATCTTCTACGGCTATCTACGGTTCACGTGGTGCGAACGGTGTCGTTATGATTACGACGAAAAGAGGACGTACCGGCGATACGGTCCTTGAATATAATGGATATGTCGGTGTTTCTTCTTTAAGAAAGAAACTGGATTTACTGGGAAAAGATGATTATATCGCCATGGTAAATGAAGTTTCCCAGAATGACGGGAACGGTATTGCCATCACACCGGAGCAAGCAGCTCTGCTACCGAATAATGACTGGCAGGATCTGGCTTATCAGACTGCCTTGACGCATAGTCATCAGGTGTCTGTCTCGGGCGGTACGGATAAAACGAAGTTGTACTCCTCTCTGAACTATATGAACCAGGAAGGTATTATCAAAGGTTCTGATTATAACCGTTTTGCATTGCGTATCAATGGCGACCAGAAGCTGGCGAGAAATTTGTCGTTGAATGCCAGTATTGCTTATTCATACGGAACTCAGAATACAGCGAACAGTAATGCGGATGGCTGGGGAGCGATTGCTTATACGGCAATGGTCATGGCTCCGATACAGGAAATCAGAGATGCCGATGGCAAGTACACCAATTTCTCGGGGACTCCCTGGGGAGGAACAAACCCTGTCGGTATGGCTGAATTGTATAAGAATAAAACCGTTAATTCCCGCTTACTGGCGAATATGTCGCTTATCTATGAGATTATCGACGGATTGACTTTCCGGGTGAATGCCGGTGCTGAAG
Organism: Parabacteroides sp. AM58-2XD; assembly: GCF_003463685.1. NCBI lineage: Bacteria > Pseudomonadati > Bacteroidota > Bacteroidia > Bacteroidales > Tannerellaceae > Parabacteroides > Parabacteroides sp. AM58-2XD. The sequence goes on along the minus strand of NZ_QSDP01000033.1, from coordinate 11,294 downwards.
TCAATGCGGGTAGTTCCGACCGGTACATTCCGATTGGTTTGTCTGCCGGAGGTAAATTGGATGGTGATGCGTCTAAGTCAAAATCTAATTATTATACTATTATTAATGAGAATATTTTGACCTACGACAAGCGGTTCAATAAGAATCATGCATTGAACCTGATGGGTGGTGTTACTTTCCAGACCTATCAGTATAATGATTTGGGCGGCTCAGGTACAGGATTTCTGCGCGATGTCTATGAAACGAATAATTTGGGAGTAGCTTCTACACCCGGAACTCCGTCTTCCGGTTACAGCGATTACCGGATGGCTTCTTTCCTGGGACGTGCCAATTATAACCTGATGGAAAGATATCTGTTGACTGTCACCGCACGATATGACGGTTCGTCTAAATTCAGTAAGAACCATAAATTCGCTTTCTTCCCTTCCGCCGCATTGGCCTGGCGTTTGTCGGAAGAGAATTTTATGCAAGATATTGATTGGCTGAGCAATCTGAAACTGCGTGCCAGTATCGGACAGACCGGTAATCAATCTATTAGCCCGTATCAGACTTTCGCCCGTCTGGGAACTTCCGGTCCTATTTTCGGTGATGGAAAAGATATTGGTTTCGGTTTGTCTTCTATGGCAAACGACGACTTGAAATGGGAAACAACTACACAAACGGATATAGGTGTCGATTTCGGATTCTTTTCCAACCGCCTGAATATCGGTTTTGACTATTACTGGAAACAAACGCGCGACTTGTTGTATAATGCGACTCTTCCCCCGTCTTCCGGATATTCTTCTATGCTGAGAAACTTAGGACGTATTGATAATAAAGGTTTTGAAATATCTATCAATACAATCAATATGAAAGGAAAAGTGAACTGGACGACTAATTTGAATATTACATCCAATAGATCAATCGTGAAAGATTTGGGTTCGGATGTGTATGGAAATAAGATTCAGCGGATAGATGCTCCTATCGGTGGCGGAAACTGGTTCCCTCTGTTTGTCGGTAAAGCTCCGTTCCAATTGTATGGCTACGAAATAGAAGGTATTTATCAGACGGATGAAGAAGCTCGTTTGAATGGCGAAGCAACCAAGAAAGCAGGTGATTACCGGTATAAAGACACGGACGGGAAAGCTGGTATTACAACAGGTGATAAAACGATTATTGCAAATACGCAGCCTAAGTTTACTTTCGGTCTGACGAATATTATCAATTGGAATAACTTCGAGTTATCATTCCTGTTAATAGGTAGTGTTGGTGGTGATATCGTTAATGAATTTAATAAAAGTATCACTAATATCGGCGGCACATGGAATATCCGCAAAGATGTCTGGGAAAACCATTGGACTCCTGAAAATCCGAATGCCAAATATGCACGTGCTTCTGTTGCGACCAAGGATTATCTGGCCTTCGGTGACCCGAGTTCGGTTTGGGTGGAAAACGGTTCGTATCTGCGATTCAAAGATATCAAACTGGCTTATACGTTGCCGTCTCAATGGTTCGCAGGTTCCCGTAAACCTAATATCTCGGTTTATCTGAGCGGACAGAATCTGATTACGATTACAAGCTATTCTCATTATGACCCGGAAGCATCCTGGACGTCTTCTGCCGTGAACGGATGGGACAGAGGGGTTTACCCGTCTGCGAAATCATTTACTTTGGGTTTACAGGTTAAATTTTAATACGTATGAAAAGAATGAAAACACTGATTAAAAATATATTGCTGGCTGTACCGGTTATTCTGTCTGCTTCTTGCTCCGATTGGCTGGAAGAAGACCCGAAAACGTTTATTTCTCCTTCCTCCTTCTATCAAACGGTGGAAGATTTTGACGGAGCTTTGAAAGGGTTATATCCTCAGGGACAAAATCTGAATCTGACGGAAGTTTTTGCCGACTATAATGATAAGCCTGAATCGGCTGAACAGGTCGGGGATATCTGGGCAAATAATCCGGGATATGGTTTTTATGCTTTTAGAAATGCCTGGTCCGGCCCATACAGTACGATAAAGAATGCGAATATGATATTGGAGTCGATAGAAGATAAGGATTTTACTGCCGAAACCAAGAATCGTATTATCGGTGAGGCGAAATGTTTGCGTGCCTGGTCTTATTTTACATTGGTCCAGTTCTTTGGAGATGTCCCTTTGCGGGATAAAGTCGTGACCAGTGATGCCGACGTGGCAATAGACCGTACGCCGCAGGCTGATATCTATCAGTTTATTTTTGACGATATTCTGGATGCGGAACAAAAACTTCCGGAAGAAGCGCAGGATATGGGACGTGTAAATAAATGGGTCGTAAAAGCGATTATGGCACGTATCTATCTGACATCTGCCGGCTTCCCGATGAATCAGAAAGAAAATTATGCGAAAGCCAAAGAGAAAGCGCTTGAAGTAATCAACAGCGGTCAGTATTCTTTGATGCCTACCTTCGATAAAGTCTTTAAGACGGAACGTTATACGGCTGAAACTATCTGGGCTCAGTTGTTTTCCGCTCCCGATAGCTATAGCGGTATGCATAATGAATCTTCACCGATTGGCAGCCAGACAGCCTTGTATCTTCCGACAGATGCTTTTATCGCCAGCTTCGATAAAGGTGATATGCGTAAAGAATGGGGAATTAAACCTGAATATGTAAATGCGAAAGGAAATAAAGTCATCGCGCGTACATATTATAATAAGTATATCAATGAAGAGTATCTGGAACAGGAGTTGCCAGCATCTAATACCAATATTTTGACCTGGCAGACTCAATTGATTCGTTTGGCTGAAATGTATCTGATTGCCGCCGAAGCTGAAAATGAGATAAACGGACCGGCCGGTGCTTATCAATATATCAATGCTATCCGTAAACGTGCCCGTGTCGACCAGAACGACCCGACAAACGTGCCTGACTTGAGCGGACTTTCTCAGGACCAGTTCCGTGAAGCCGTTCTGCTGGAACGTCAGCATGAATTGTATGAAGAGGGTTTTGCCTGGTACGATTTGAAACGTACCCAGACATTCGATAAGGTACAGAAAGCGCGTGGCAGCAGATTGAATGTCCCTATCGGTGCTTACAACAATACTTGGTTGATTCCTGATACCGAAATTCTGAATAACAACATACCTCAGAATCCGGATTACAGATAATTAATGTAGAATACATGAAGGGCCGGTCTGAGTTATTATTGGATTGGCCCTTCCTATATCCGTAAAATACGAATGAAAAAGCAATATATTTATTTTTTGTCTTTGTTTGTTATGTGTCTGGCCGCTTGCAGTAATCCGGTTGATCTGACGGCATTAAACCTGGATTCGGCGAACATAAACCGGTTGATTCCTTTTCGTGGAGAACTGAATAATGGTGTGAAACAACTTTATCCGGAAGAACCTTATAAAGCATTCTGGGCGGAGAACTGGAAAACTCCCGAGCAGTCAATATCCTGGAAAGTCAATACGGACGGTGAAGACTACATGGCTGAAATGATCGTTTCTGTCAACCGGATGGGAGATGGGGAAGAAACGGAGTTGGTATTATCCAATGGAACGGACAGTGTTATTTGCCGGATAAATACAACCGGATGGCAGCGTTGCCGGTTCCCCCGTCCTTTACATTTTAATAAGGGGACTTCCGTTTTATCTTTAAAGATTGGCAAACCCGGTAAGCAGGATGATTTTAATGTGTATCTGTACTCGTTGGAAGTCACCCGGCCGGAGACTTATGAGCGGTTGCGGGCGGAAGCTACATCACTTCGCAGTAATACATCCTGGATGGCGGATTTGCCTTATGGCTTTTTCTTCCACTGGAATTCAAAGAGTATGCCTCAGTCAGGAGAGCCGTTAGCCTATGAGGATGCGGTCAATAACTTTGATGTGGACCGCTTTGCACGAACTGTTTACGAATGTGGCGGGAAGTTGATATTTTTTACAACGTCGTGGGCGGAATATTATTTCCCGGCTCCGATACAGGCAATCGATTCTATTTTGCCGGGGCGTACCACAAAGAGAGATTTAGTGGCTGATTTATCTGATGCGTTGGGTAAATACGGCATTCGTCTGATTCTGTATTACCATGTCGGTCATGGAGATAAAGAATGGTGGGACAAGCAGCATTATACACGTGATAATGCAGGAGATTTGTTTACAAATGTGGAAAAGATAGTGGGAGAGATTAGCCAGCGGTATGGAAATCGTCTGGCCGGTTTGTGGATGGATGACGGTATCGGTTATTATCCTAACGGCGCTTCGTTTGAAAAGATTGCTAAAGCCGCCAAAAGTGGAAATAAGGAGTTGGCGATTTGTTTTAATTCCTGGATATTGCCGAAACTGACGGACTTTCAGGATTATTATGCTGGCGAACTGGGTTTGTCTTTGGCCAGTGCCGGTGTTAACGATCCTTCTCTTCCGTTGGATGGGGACGGATTGTTTCACGGTGGCCCTCAGGATGGCTTACAGGCAACTTTCTCCGGAACATTGGAGCCGGGTGACTGGACGCACATTTATAAAGATTCCATTATCGGTGATCCTGTTCTTTCCATTGACGAATTGACGCAGGTAGTGAAAGAATCTAACAAACGAAAAAATCTTCCGATGATTAATGTCCGGATTTATCAGGATGGAACGATTTCTCCGAAATCGTATGCTTTGTTGAAAGAACTGAACAATCGTATCAGTAAAGGAGAATGACCGGAAATTATCGAATATGAAGCGAATGGAGGCTCAGAAATAAGAATTCAATTGATTGAGGGCTGGTTATCTGTTAAAATGCAAGATGAACCGCCCTCTTTTCTTGATAAATGAAAGAAAAAGTAAGATTTTTCTTTTAAATCCTTTGCTCGTACAAATTATTATTCTACATTTGCAGCGTCAAACAAAATAAAGACGATAAGAAAAGATGATGAACAATGTATTACATATTATTCTCGTGGTGGTCCTTCTAGTCATTAGTAGGTAAGGAGAAAGGTGTGTAAGAAGTTGTGAAGTCGTAAAAGATATTTCTTAAGCCTTTCTCCATATAGAGAAGGGCTTTTTTATTGACTAAAAGATAAAAACAGATATGATGAAGAATCCGTTAAGAAGCTCCTATAGCACAGAAGGCAGACGTATGGCCGGAGCCCGTGCATTATGGCGTGCCAACGGCATGAAAGAAGAACAGTTCGGTAAACCGATCATTGCCATTGTGAATTCATTTACCCAGTTTGTACCGGGCCATGTGCATCTACACGAGATCGGACAGCAGGTAAAAGCGGAAATCGAAAAACTCGGTTGCTTTGCCGCAGAATTTAATACGATTGCCATTGATGACGGTATTGCTATGGGACACGACGGAATGCTTTATTCTCTGCCTTCCCGCGACATCATTGCTGACAGTGTGGAATATATGGTGAATGCGCATAAGGCTGATGCAATGGTTTGTATCAGTAACTGCGACAAGATTACTCCGGGTATGCTGATGGCCAGTATGCGTCTGAATATTCCGACAATCTTTGTGTCCGGCGGTCCGATGGAAGCCGGTAATCTGGACGGACGTGCACTCGATTTGATTGACGCCATGATTGAAGCGGCTGACGATTCTATCAGCGACGAACAAGTGGAAAAGGTGGAACGTTCCGCTTGCCCGACCTGCGGTTGCTGTTCCGGCATGTTCACGGCTAACTCTATGAACTGTCTGAACGAAGCGATTGGATTGGCTCTTCCCGGCAACGGAACAGTTGTTGCAACACATGCCAACCGTACCCGCCTGTTCAAAAAAGCGGCGAAGATGATTGTTGATAATGCCTTTAAATATTATCGTGACGGCGATGATTCCGTATTGCCTCGCAGTATTGCCACCCGGCAGGCTTTCCTGAATGCTATGTCGCTGGATATTGCCATGGGGGGATCGACGAATACAGTCCTTCACCTGTTGGCCGTGGCTCATGAAGCGGAAGTCGATTTTACAATGAAAGATATTGATATGCTTTCACGCAAAACACCGGTTATCTGCAAAGTGGCTCCGAGTTGTTCTTATCATGTGGAAGATGTGAACCGTGCCGGAGGTATCATCGGTATCATGAATGAGCTGGTAAAAGCCGGTCTGGTGGACGGTTCCGTGAAACGTGCGGATGGTCTGACTTTGAATGAGGCTATCGACCAATACTGCATTACCTCTGTAAATGTAACGGAAGAAGCAATCAATATTTATAAAAGTGCTCCGGCCCACCGTTTCAACCTAGTGCTCGGATCGCAGGAAAGTTATTATAAAGAACTGGATACCGACCGTGCAACCGGATGTATCCGCGATGTGGAACATGCTTATGTGAAAGACGGTGGTCTGGCAGTTCTGTATGGAAATATCGCACAGGACGGTTGTGTGGTTAAAACAGCCGGGGTAGACGAAAGTATCTTCCGTTTTGCCGGTCCAGCCAAAGTATTCGATTCGCAGGATGCCGCTTGCGAAGGTATCCTGAAAGATCAAGTCGTCTCCGGCGATGTCGTCGTTATCACCTATGAAGGTCCTAAGGGTGGTCCGGGGATGCAGGAAATGTTGTATCCTACCTCTTATATAAAGAGTAAACACCTGGGTAAAGAATGTGCGCTAATCACAGACGGACGCTTCAGCGGTGGAACATCAGGTTTGTCAATCGGACATATTTCTCCCGAAGCGGCTGCCGGCGGAGCGATTGGCTTAGTGAAAGACGGCGATATTATCGAAATTAATATACCCGAAAGAACCATACATGTAAAGGTAACAGACGAAGAACTGACCAAACGCCGTGAAGCGGAAGAAGCCCGCGGAACAAAAGCCTTTACACCTCCTTTCCGCCAACGTACGGTATCGAAAGCACTGAAAGCATACGCAAAGATGGTTGCTTCGGCCGATAAGGGCGGTGTACGAATAGTAGAAGATTAATAAACACCAAATACTATATTTTAGAGATGGACAAACAAAAGATAACCGGTTCGGAAGCTTTGCTGAAAGCGCTGATCGCTGAAGGAGTAGATACTATCTTCGGTTATCCGGGTGGGCAGGCGATACCAATTTACGATAGTTTATACGATTACAGAGATCAGTAAAACATATTCTGGTGCGCCACGAACAAGGTGCAACACATGCTGCACAGGGATATGCCCGTGTTTCCGGAAAAGTGGGAGTAACGGTGGTTACTTCGGGTCCCGGGGCAACCAATACCATCACAGGTATTGCCGATGCATTGATGGACAGTACGCCGATGGTGGTGATTGCCGGCCAGGTTCCGTCTCCACTGCTTGGAACAGATGCTTTTCAAGAAGTTGATGTGATTGGTATCACACAACCGATTACCAAATGGGCTTACCAGATACGCCGCCCGGAAGAAATAGCTTGGGCCGTTTCCCGTGCTTTCTATATTGCATCGACCGGTCGTCCGGGACCTGTGGTACTGGATTTGGCGAAAGATGCACAGGTGGGTTTGGTAGATTATGAGTATCAGAAAGTGAATTATGTTCGTAGTTACCAGCTGAACCGGATATCAGGGAGGAGCGTATCGAGGCGGCTGCTTCATTGATAAATAATGCCAAAAAGCCATTCTGTCTGGTTGGGCAGGGGGTTATCCTGGGAGGAGCTGAAGAAGAACTGAAAGAATTCTTGTTGAAAAACGATATACCAGCCGGTTCTACCGTATTAGGCTTGTCTGCATTACCTTCGGACTTCCCATTAAATAAAGGTATGTTGGGGATGCATGGAAATGTCGGACCGAACCGCAAGACAAACGAATGTGACGTGCTGATTGCTATCGGTATGCGTTTCGATGACCGCGTAACCGGTGATCTGAAGACTTATGCCAAGCAGGCAAAGATTATCCACCTGGATATTGACAATTCGGAGATCGGAAAGAATGTGCCGGTCGACGTGAAAGTGCTGGGAAATGCCAAGCATACGATTCCGATGATTACGGCTTTACTGGAAGAACGGAAGCGTCCGGAATGGAATGCTGAATTCGAACCGGATGAAAAAGAGGAATATAATAAGGTAATAGAAAAAGAACTCCATCCTACCGAAGGCCAACTGAAAATGGGCGAAGTAGTCCGTAAGGTTTCCGAAGCAACCGATAATGATGCAATTCTGGTTACGGATGTAGGTCAGAACCAGATGATGGGTGTTCGCTATTTCAAATATAACAAACACGCAGCGTAGTTACTTCAGGAGGTCTGGGGACGATGGGCTTTGGCCTTCCCGCCGCCATAGGAGCGAAGCTGGGAGCACCTGCCGTACGGTCTGTTTCTTTACCGGCGACGGTGGTATCCAGATGACTATCCAGGAGTTAGGAACTATCATGCAGGAAAATCTGAATGTAAAGATCATCGTTCTTAACAACAATTTCCTGGGAATGGTACGCCAGTGGCAGGAGCTGTTCTTCAACGAACGGTATTCGAATACCATCATGAAGAATCCGGATTTTGTAGCGATAGCCAAGGCTTTTGGTATTGCTTCCCGTGCGGTAGATAAACGGGAAGACTTGGATGAGGCGATTGCTGAAATGTTGAATCACGACGGTGCCTATATGTTGGTTGCCAATGTGGAAACTTGTGGTATGGTATATCCGATGGTTCCGGCCGGAGGAAGCGTGACGAACATGATTTTGGGTGATAAGTAAGGAGGAGAAACTATGAATACAAAACAATTATATACCGTTATTATCTTTTCGGAAAATACTGTTGGTCTTCTGAATCAGATAACTGTTATCTTTACGCGCCGGCAACTGAACATTGAGACGCTTTCTGTTTCTCCCTCTGCTATAAAGGGAATACATAAGTTTACAATTACTACCTTTGCCGACGAGGATACGATCGACAAGGTCGTAAAACAGATCGACAAGCGTGTGGATATCCTGAAAGCCTATTATAATACGGATGAAGACCTGGTTTATCAGGAAATCGCCCTTTATAAACTGAGTACCGAACTCTTTATCAAGATGGGGACGGTCGAGGATCTGATCCGTAAGTACAATGCCCGTATCCTTGAAATGAATGAAGATTGTGTGGTGTTGGAAAAGAGTGGTCATTATGATGAGACACAGGCTTTGTTTAAAGAATTGAGTGAAACGATCGGTGTCCTGCAATTTATCCGTTCCGGACGCGTTGCTATAACGAAGAGTAAGGTAGAACGTCTGAGCGACATGTTATCTGCAATGGAAAAGAAGTTGCGGGAAAAACATGTCTGAGAACAACAAGGAAACATTTTGTAAATAAAATAAATTATGGAGAAGAACAAAGTAGGAGAATTTCATTTCGTAACAGAGTCTTATCTGATGGACTTCCGGGGACGTATCACAATCCCTATGATCGGCACATATTTGTTGCATGCTGCTTCTTGCCATGCCGCCGACCGTGGATTCGGATATAACGATATGACCGAAAGGCATACCGCCTGGGTTCTTTCCCGTCTGGCTATCGAGATGACTTCTTATCCTGCCATGTCTGAATCCGTAACTTTATATACCTGGGTGGATGAGGTCGGTAAGTTATTTACCAGCCGCTGCTTCGAACTGGTGAACGGTGAAGGCAAGACCTTTGGTTTTGCCCGCTCTATCTGGGCGGCTATCGATATGGAAACCCGTCGCCCGACCTTGCTCGATGTGGAGGGCCTGAGTGCTTATATCACCGACCGTCCCTGTCCGATTGAAAAACCGGGTAAAATCGCTCCGGTGGAAAACAACACCTCCGGTGAACCTTACCGTGTGAAGTACAGTGACTTGGACGTAAACGGCCACCTGAACAGTATCAAATATATGGAACACCTGCTCGACTTGTTCGATATCAGCCTGTTCCGCGAAAAAGAGATAAGCCGTTTCGAAATAGCTTATCAGTCCGAAGGAAAGTATGGGATGGAGCTGACTCTCCATAACCAGGAGATATCCCCGGACAAATACAACATGTCCATTTGTCACGACGGCAAAGCTATCAGCCGCGCCGCCGTTACCTGGATATAACAAAGTAGAGACAAATTATTTTATATACATTTTAATAGTAAAAAGAAAATGGCAGTAATGAATTTTGGCGGCGTTGACGAAAACGTAGTAACCCGCGAAGAATTTCCGTTGGAAAAGGCAAGAGAAGTATTGAAAGACGAAACAATCGCTGTAATAGGTTACGGCGTACAAGGTCCCGGCCAGAGCCTGAACCTGCGCGACAACGGTTTTAACGTAATTGTAGGACAACGTAAAGGTGGTAAGACCTGGGAAAAGGCTGTTGCTGACGGTTGGGTACCGGGCGAAACACTGTTCGATATCGAAGAAGCATGCGAAAAAGCAACTATCATCCAGTATCTGCTTTCAGATGCTGCTCAGATTGAAGTTTGGCCGCGCATCAAAAAATATCTGACTCCGGGTAAGGCTTTGTATTTCTCTCACGGATTCGGTATCACTTACAAAGAACGTACAAACATCATTCCTCCAGCTGATGTAGACGTAATCCTGGTTGCTCCGAAAGGTTCAGGTACTTCACTGCGCCGTATGTTCTTGCAGGGTCGTGGTCTGAACTCAAGCTACGCAATCTTCCAGGATGCAACAGGCAAAGCATGGGATCGCGTGATTGCACTGGGTATCGGTGTCGGTTCTGGTTACTTGTTTGAAACAACATTCAAGAAAGAAGTATATTCTGACCTGACTGGCGAACGTGGAACTTTGATGGGTGCTATCCAGGGATTACTGCTGGCTCAGTACGAAACTTTGCGTGAAAACGGTCACGAACCTTCTGAAGCATTCAATGAAACAGTAGAAGAACTGACTCAGTCATTGATGCCGTTGTTTGCAGAAAACGGTATGGACTGGATGTATGCTAACTGTTCAACAACTGCACAGCGTGGTGCTTTGGATTGGATGGGCCCGTTCCACGATGCTACAAAACCTGTGTTCCAGAAACTGTATAGCGAAGTTGCCTGCGGTAACGAAGCACAGCGTTCTATCGACACAAACAGCAAGCCTGACTATCGTGAAGGTCTGGAAAAAGAACTGGCAGCTCTTCGCGAAAGTGAAATGTGGCGTGCAGGTGCTGTTGTTCGTAAACTTCGTCCTGAAAACAACTAATAAATGGTGATACATTAATAGTTAAACATTTTGTGATATAGAAACGGCAATCCGGCTTTTCGGGTTGCCGTTTTTTTTATGAGCCTGTATCGTTTTTATGGGTATTTAGCTGTGTAAGGAATCTGATCTGTTTTTAGAATTAGGAGTATTTAAATAATAGTAAAGTTACCATAGTCTTAGTAGAACTAAGCTATTGTTTACCGATTTAAACATTAGAGGGGAGTTTCTGTAGTAATAGGATATGATTGAAATAGCTTGAATAATGAAGTTTCAAGATA
>NZ_QSDP01000032.1:0-58880 GCF_003463685.1 Parabacteroides sp. AM58-2XD | reverse complement strand
CAGACCGGGAAGAAAGTTTCCACGAGCAAGGAAAGGAAGGCCCAATTGTAAAAACTATACTCTAACTAATTACAAAAGAGCACTATGAACCTTAAATTGATGACATTGACTTTGCCCATAGGGGAGAATCTTAAAAATGAATGGGATCTTGAATGTATCATTGTTTTTATACCTGTATGATTAAAATGTTAGACTTTCTTTTAACAAGCCGCAGGCCGGATGCCCGCGGCTTGTCCTTGCAACCACATGTTTACTGCCGGCATCAGCCGGAATCATAATAACCTCGCATAGTTACCTCCTTCCTTAATTGTTCGTCACTCGTGTTATTCTCTCTTCAGAATGGGATGTCCGCCGGATCATCCCGAGTCATAATATCCGTTTGTCATTGTACTTTTTCTTTGGATGGTTGTATGTACGGACCAGTCCCGGTCCTTTTTCCCTTTCCGCTACCGGAGGAAATCATCCTGAGTCGAAATATCCGTTTGTCATACTTCTTTTTTTACCTGTTTAACGTAATGTCAGTTTTCTTCGGGGACGGGATTCCGGGATCATCCCGAATCGTAATATCCGGTCATCGTTACCTCCTTCTTTTAAATCCGACTTTGCCGCCCGGCGGCTTTTGTTTTCTTGGAAAAATGTCCGCGATGCGGATCAGCTTGAATCATGATACTTCTCCATATACATTATAATATTATTGGTTATCGGGGTATGAAATCCATGATATCGAAATCCCTGATTATGCTTTCCCTGTTCTTTCCCGCCAGCAGAGGCGGCTCCCTGCCACTGTCCACATACAGTCCTATATACCGTTTCAATGTCTCGTCACTGCCCAGGATGCCGGCCTGCAGAAGCCGTTCTACGTTGGTCCCCTCCAGCCGTTCCAGTGTCTGGCGGGCATGGGACTGTTCCGGTTCCGAAAGGCGGTCCGTGGTCATGAACCTGGAGAGCAGGTCCATATCGTCGAAGGTCACACCTCTGGCACGGTGCGGATCGGGACGTTCCACATAACCGGTGATCTCGTAGCGTTCCGGCACTTCCCCGTCCTCCGGTCTCCCGAAAGGATTGGGGAATTCGGACACAGACGCCTTTTTCTCTTTCATGACCGTATCCGTCCGCTTTTCGCTTATCGCGTATTCCTCATCCACAGGCGGGGATTGCCATAACCGGTACCGGCTCCTGCCGATGACAGCTTCCTCGGACGTTTCCTCCCGTGGCTCCGTCGGTTCTTCCTCCACTGGGAGACCGGAGGCAGGACGCTGGCCTCCCCTCCATTTAAGGACACTGCCCGTGTGGACATATTTCTCTATGCTCAGGTAGGAGGCATACAGGAACAGAAGAATGAATGCGTATTCCATATCTCTATTGTACCCCGTTTTTATATGTCGCAGCCACCCCGTCATAAATCCTACTGTCTATAGCAAGAGGGACAGTCATGGGACAGTCATCCTTGCGTCGGCAGGATTCAATGAAACGCTCCGCGTCTTCTTCCGACACAGACCTCAGATATTCCTCACAAACCGTATTTTTCATTGCCACACCGCAACTTGCATTCACCCTTTCAATATTCCCGTATAGGGAACGGATGTTCTTCTTTTTCTTCATTGTCTATTGTTTCTTTTTTAATCCAGTTGTTTCTTGTAGAATTCCTTTATCTTCTCTATCAGGCCACCTTTTTCCTTGAAATGGTCGATAATGATCCTGCTGGCCATGCCCGAGATTGAAAGATCCTTACGACGGACGATCCAGACAAAATCGGCCAGAAGCCTGTACGCTTCGCTGTCGATATGCAGGGGGTTGCGTCCGGAAGATAAGAAATTGTTCAGGTGTGCCCCTATGTATTCCTCAATATCCTGTTCAGTAAACGCTTTCCGGATATCCGGAGCGGAGGTTCTCTCTCTCAGAGGCGGAGGTTCTTCTTCCGGAGACGGGCTCTCCTTTGCCGGAGGTGATAATGCCCCGGAAGAGTCGCGGCTGTGTATTTTAACGGCGGGCATGGCACCCACGGCATCCAGAAAGCTTTTCTCATCAATCCGGAAATGTCCCGCCTTTTCCATTCCGGGCTTTTCCATACTATACATTTTATGGGATTGAATACTTTTCCAATCCGCAGATGCCGCAGATCTCGTCCACCAGTTCCATTAGCCCCGAACCTTTTACCTGCCGGTTATCCGGTGGGAACAGGGTGGAACGGAAAATGCTGTCCTGCATGCAACTCAGTTCCTTGTTGTAACGCTTCGTGTCCGGAACGCGCGTTGTCATCAGATGCTGGTCCGATGCCTGTATGACCTTGTTCCATGCCTCGTAGGCATCCTTGCGCTCCCGTTTGTCGATCATGTTCCAGAAGAGATGGACGCCTTTGAGAGGACAGTTCCCGCGGGCAATCAGTTCCTCCCGGGTTACAGTGGCGAACTGCAGGGAGCTCTGCATCACGACATTGTCCGCTTTGAGCGGAATGAAGATATGGTGCATGGAGGCCACAGTCTGGATCACGCCTATGCTGCGAAGCGTACCGGGAAGATCGAACAGCACGATGTCGAATACCATATCCCGTTCCCTCGCATAATGGTAAAAGTCCTCCACGGCGTGCTCCGGGTCGCTTTTGATGATAGGATAAGCCATTTTTTTGAACTGTTCGTGCTGGCGGTAAAGGGCTACTTTTAAGGAGTCGTTCTCCTTGACGCATTCCATGTCACGGTCTCTCATCAGGCCGATACTGTGTTGGGGTGAGTCGCAATCCACCACGGCGATGTTGTATCCCCGGCGGTAGTGCAGAATGCCAGCCGTGAGTACGGTGAAGGCGGTCTTGCCTACTCCTCCCTTCTGGCTGGCGAATGCGATAAATAAAGGTTCTTTTTCCATTGCATCTTTTTTAAATGGTTATACTTGCAGGGGATTCCTGCCGTTTCATGTCACAAAGGAAATAACAAGCGGAACATCCTCAAATACCCTGTCATGTATTGTCATGGATAGTCAGTTTTTGTCATGGCGGAAGGGGCGGTGAAAAGAAAAAAAGGCTTTCCCGAAGGGAGTCGTGAAGCCAGCCCTCCTCCGGAAAACAAGATACGGCGGACATCCGATGCCGTGAAAAAAGAAAAATCCCCACCGGTCAAAGCTGGTGGGGATCCGATAATAAAGGAGCAGGCTTCTCAGCCCTTGATGTAACCGTATTTTTTCAGGTCCTCCATGAAGTGTTCGGGCGTGTCGGTCCTCACCGTCACCCCGTGCAGTTCCCTGTACCGCCCGGAGAAATTCACCATGTACTCCCCGTCGGTGCACTCGCTGTCAAACCAGCTACCCTCACGCAGGACGCGTACAAATTCGGAAGGGTCGGAAGCGGCAATCCTGCCGCCATCCGCCAAAATATACATATGCTTGTTCATGCCGATAATTTTTTAGTCCTCAGTTTATAATATAGTTTCTGTTCATCGTCCAGAAAGGGGATGTCCCGGAGCGCGGTAGCCGCAGGCACTTGCCCCCTTGTGGCAAAGGTAACCAATTTGTGGAGAAACAGTACCCAATTTCGCATTTTTGTGAAATTGGTCGTTCCCGAATGCTGGCGGAACTCGACCGTCTTGTGCCGTGAATAGGCTTCGAGGTTCACCTTGTGGTAACGGTTGCCGATTCTGCTTTTCAGCTCGTCCACCGTCCGGGCGGAACGTATCATCTCATCAGATACATGACCCAATCCCTTGCAATAGTAGTTATCCCTGCGGGATGCCGGCATAAACTTGTCGATGACCGGTTCCAAATGTTTGTAACTCAGGGCCAGGTTACGCCAGGTCTCCATGCTGAAACCGGCGGCATCGATATGCACGTGAAGCCCGCAGCTCCCGTTCACCTTCACGTCACACAGGTCAAGCACCCAGCAGACCTTCTCCAATTCCCGCAGGCCGGCTTCACCGACCAAGATCGGACTGACCAACTCGAAGGTGTCGTTGCCGTTCAGACTACCGTCCGTCACGAGTTTCCAATGCGGACGGGTGGTATGGTTGTAGCCCTCCACCGTAACCTCGATACCGGCCTCCCTGAGCTCGCGTGCGAGCCGTTCACGGGAGCAGTTGTAAGCCTCGATCTCGATACCGAACTTGCGATTGAAAGTGTAATCCAATGCGGCTGTCGCCGGATGGATATTCAGACCGCCTTCCCGTTCCCTCATCCGGCGCAGGGCGTTCACTACAAAACCGTAATTGCCGTTGGTCACCATCCTCGCGATTTCCGCACGGGGAACTCCCAGAAGGAACAGCTGCCGGATCTTGCTTGTCTTCGTTGTCTCTTGTGCTAAAATGCTTCTAACTTGCTCGTTCATAACTTATTACCTCCTTTATTATTACACTACTAAGATAATGCTTTTATAGGAGAAGTCGTAATTGTAAGAACCTTATTATCATGCTATTAGCTTACTTTATCTTAGGCTAAAAGTCCTTATTTGAGGTCCCCGAATCTTGTCCGCCGCAAGTCCAGGATGACAAAAGGCGGCAATATATCGTAACAGCCGGATAGCAGTATATCATGATATGATAAGCCGCATAGGGCGTGATATAAGAATAGGGATAGACAGAGCTATGCAGATAGCGGTATAACGGGTTAACCGAATAACGATATATCATGATATGGCGAGCCGCATAGGACGTGATATCGGAATAGGGATAGACAAATCTATGCTGATGGCGGTATAACGGGTTAGCCGGATAGCGATATATCATGATATGGCGATCCGCATAGGACGTGATATCGGAATAGGATAAGCGAAGCTACGCCGATAGCGGTATAGCGAATTAAAGACTATGGGCAAGACATTCCCCAAAAAATCGGTGAATAATGCTGCCAATCAATGATATTTCAATCTCCGGTTCTTTTTTATATGGCTATATGTTTATAGCACTATCGCAAATAACCATATAGCTGGCATGAAAATATTTGCCTTCAAAAGACCGGAAATGCGGAAAAGCCGGCAGAAAACGTATGCGTTTTCCCTTTGACAAAAGGCTTTATAGCATTATATGGATATAGCGTGATATTCAAAACGTGGTCCGCCCCTGCGGACAGCAAGTTGTGTTTTCGTTAAACGAAAACCGGACGGTTTAACGGCAATTAAGCCGCTAAACCGTCCGCTTCCTAAGCTCCGAAGTCGCTTGATTTGTCATTACGGGTTATTCAAATAAATATATTAGTTTGTTCTTTTGCTGTCAGGATCGTGGCTAACAAGATACAAAATTTTATAATAAACTGATTTACTATATTTTATAGAGTGTATAAAAGAGTAGTTTTGCAATTTAGTATCATTTTAGCACCACTATTTAGCCATCATAAATAAATCAAGATATGACGCAAATGTCATTGGACAATTAACTTCTCGGGCTGCATAATCCACATTCGTTTACCCCCGTTCTCAAATCGGTCAACACCTTCCAGAGATAATCAGATGGTTAATTTACAGCTCCAACAAATAGTTATTCGTTGATTTTATATTTGTATTGCGTAATTTTCCTACAATAATCGCGTTTATAGTTTGTCGTATGAGATTTTATTTGTACCTTTGCACCGTACAATAGATAAAATCAACGATTATGATAGCAGAGTTCAGCATTGAGAATTTTTTTTCCATTAAATCGGTTCAGAAAATCAGTTTTGAGCCGTCGGTAGATACTTTTATGTCTGATGAATATTCGTATGAAGTTAAGGACGGTGTAAGATTGCTGAAAGTGGGCATCATCTATGGTGCCAACGCTTCCGGTAAAACGAATATATTAAATGCCATTGAATTTTTCAAGATGCTGGTTTTAAGAATGCCTAAAGACAGGACTGAGAAAACCGGGGTTGTTCCTTTCATGTTGGATGACACTTCAAGAAACGAAAAGACAAAGATGTCAATGGTGTTCTATATCAATCAGTCGAAGTACATTCTTAGTTTTGAATTGGATGCAAAGCATATCTATTCCGAGACATTGATTGTTTATGATTCCATTCGCCCGACCAAGCTGTATAACCGAAGTTATGATGCCGCGACAGATTCCTCGACTATCGACTTTGGCGTAAATCTGAAAATGACAAAGAAAAGCCAGGATGTGATTTCCGGCAACACTATCAATAATTGCAGTGTGCTTGCCGCATTTGGCAAAAGCAACGTGGAACGGACAAGGCTGAATGATGTGTACGATTATTTTGCCAAGCAGGTAAAAGATGTACTGGCTCCCGGTATGTTGCTTTCGGGATATGTCAAATCACGATTGGATAAAGACGAGGCAGGAGATTTGAAGAAATTCATTTTGAACTTCCTGAAAGCATCCGATTTCAATATAGAAGATGTGGTATTACATGAAGAGGAAGAGCTGATTACACCTGAATTGGAACAACTGATTCAGAATGCCCCTATTGATAAAGATGCAAAAGCTGAAATGCTTAGAAAGGGGAAAATTACAAATACGGAACTGACCTTTAAGCATAAGGCAGGCGATAAAGTATATGATTTGTCGGAAGAATACGAGTCCAATGGCACCATGAGGTTCTTGGGAATGGCGGTGATACTGAATTTCTTATTAAAGACCAATCGGTTTGTGCCCATTGATGAAGTGGAGACAAGTATTCATTATGAACTGTTGGCTTATTTCCTGAAAGTCTTTCTGGCAAACAGTAACGGAACATCCCAAATGCTCCTGACCACACACGACATCAATCTTCTCAACGAGGATTTCATTCGCCGTGATACGATATGGTTCACCGACAAAGACGAACTTGGCGAAACTAAAATAGTACGCCTGTCTTCTTTGGGACTGCATAAGAATCTTTCCCCATACAATGCTTACAAGCAGGGAAAATTGGTAAAGTTGCCGTTCTTGGGTAGTCAGTATATCAACTTGAATGACTAATGATATGGGACGGACAGTAACAAAAAGTATCGCCATCATAGGCGAAGGAGAAACGGAATGGTTCTATTTCGACTCTCTGAGGATTGCGTGTCGTTATCCTTTCAAGGTCGCTCCGGATTTTCCGCAGCACAGCGACATCAATCATATACTGAAACTGGTAGAATCTTATTTGAACAAGCAATACGACTTTATCGTATGCCTGTTTGATATGGACAGACTATTTCAGTTTCCATCTGAAATGCAGTTGTATCAGCGGGCAAAGAAAGAGTATAGCAAGAAGAAATATGCCGGAAAGGTAATGTTTGTAGAAACGAATCCGTGCACGGAGTTTTGGTTTCTACTCCATTTCTTGCCTAATGTAGTTTGTCGGCGATATGAGAGTTACGAACAACTGCTTCCCGAATTACAGAAATATATGCCGGGGTATGAAAAGACAAAGCGATATTTCATACGCACCAACCTCTATAAATACCTGACAGAGAATGGTGATTTGGAACGAGCTATATCAAACTCAGAAAAGTTATGCCAACTCTGCAAGGAATCGCCAGAGGATTTGAAGGCATATTCGGAGGTACATAAGGTGATAGAGTTATTAATTAATTTATAAAATATACATTGATAGAAAATATGAGTTTCGACAAAAACAAACATTTAGGAGAAGTGTTAGATACACACAAAATGTGCCACGTGCAGGATTTCGTGAATAAAGTAAAAAAGCGTAGAGAGGAGATTAAGGCCAAAATGCACGACCATTATGGTTGCGACAAGTATTCTTCGTTTGGTTCTGGCAGTTTTGCTAAGCATACTGCCACTAATGTGAAATTCGACCTTGATTTGGTGGAACCGTTCAAGTATAATGCTTTTGGAACATTACAAGAGATGTTTGACAGTGTGCACGATTTCCTTGCAGATGAATACAAGAATACTGGTGTGACCATTCGTAAGCAAAAGGTTTCCATTGGTGTTAGTTTTCCTATTGAAGAGGGGGATGAGAAACCGGTTGAGCTTGATGTTGTACCTGGTAGAGAATTAAATAATAACGACTATTCTGATTCGTATAACCTGAACTTGTGCTTTAATGAAGACCATTGGGGATTCAAAAAAGGATCGAGCCAGAAAACGAATATCCAGAAGCAGATTTCGCATATCGAAGGTAAGTCAAGTGAACGTCAAATTATTCGTCTGCTTAAAATATGGAAAAAGCAAAAAGATAAGAAATATAAGTCTTTCGTTATTGAACTGGCCGTAATTAGAGCCTTAGATGGTTATAATGGTGACATGGGTCTTTGGCCAAGATTAAAATACACGATGGAGTATCTACGTGACCACATCGCGGAAAGTAGTTTCCACCTTTTTGACCCAGGTAACACGAACAACGATGTCGTGGGGACTATGCAGGACTACGATAGACAATCGTTTAAATCTGATATGGAAAGCATGCTCAACAACATAGACAGTAATCCTGATTTATATTTGCCCTACTACTTCAAGGTAAACGAAAAATATTGCGGATATAAAGAGAAAGATACAGGTGCTGCTTATCCTACAAGTACAAAACGGTTCGGATAGTAAAATATGATGACTGTAGATAAAATAAAAGAATTGATAGGTCTCATTCACGGCGTTAGTCTTATTGAAGATTTTATCATTGATGAAGCAGGCTCCTTAAAAGGTCGTATTGCCGTGGTTACAGATCAAGAACATGCTGACTTGGAATGGTATGTAGAGATTAGTCCTACTTATCCGTTCAAAACTATGGGCATGGAACCTATCCATTTTCAAAATAAAAATCTGCTGGATTATCCACACATTATGCAGGGCGGCAATCTTTGCATGCACCCTGCGGAATATGATAATGCAGAGAGTCAGTTTGTAAACGACTTGAAACAGTTGAAGGAATGGGTTGAGGAATACTATGTAAGGGGAGAAAAGGATGCTCACTACGAGCATTTGGTAGTGAATCATCATACGATTCGCGGGCAGTATTATACTTTCTGTTTCGCAGAGACTCAAGAGGATTTTACTGAAGGAGACTACGGAATAGTACACTATACGCCATTACCAACAGGTCGTAAAAAAGACACGCCAGTTATCAACTATGTGGTACAAAAGTTTGTGTCGTGCGTACAGGTAAAGAAGACGGAAATGTTCTGTAGGATTAGTAAGTCCTACCAAGAATTAAGGTCGTTTAAGGGAGTATATTGTCTGCTGAACAACATTCCATCGGTATACAACAAGTTTATTGTTGAGAATTACAATTCTATCAGGGGACTATTCTCGCAGAGTCAGAAAAACTATATCCATAGTTTTGTGGTATCGCATAGAGACAAGTATGATTTCTTCCCGTTGTTTTGTGGATATAGAATTCCCGAAGGTGGCGTTCACTGGCAGGCAATGATTCTCTTCATGGATGATCTGCCGATAGAACCTGTGCGGATGGGCACTGGTAAGAATAGGCTTTGGCTAACTGATTTTAGACAAGGGCAAATCCAATGGGCAGAAACTGTGGATATTTCCTATAAGTATTTCTTTGGGCGTGGAGCTATGCCCAAAGAACTGGCTAATAAGAAAATGCTGATTATGGGTGTCGGGGCTATAGGAAGTATTTTGGCAGAAACTCTAACAAGATGTGGTGCGAAAAACCTGACTCTATATGACATAGACAATAAGGAACCTGGTAATGTTTGCCGGTCTGCATATCCTTTTTATACAGGTATAATTGAGAAAACCTTGGATATAACGAGTTTACTGACGCAGATTTCGCCTCATGTTGAATGTACCAGTTTGAAATCTATTGCTGACTTAGTGATAAAAACATATGCGGCAGGGCATGAGGACAAAAGTGCTCTAGCAGAATTCTTTGACGAGTTTGATGTGATATTTGATTGTACAACGGATAATCAACTGATGCGGGTAATGGATTCTATTGGGACGAAAGCCCAATTGGTTAATCTCTCAATAACCAATCACGCACAAGATTTGATATGTGCCTTTTCTCCTAATGTAACAGAGACTGTTTTGTTGGTTTATGGCTTATTTAAACACGATGTGGAAACCGACATGTACAATCCTACGGGTTGTTGGAATCCAACCTTTAAGGCTTCGTATAATGACATAGAATGCAAAGTGCAAGTCGCCGTGAAACATATTATCAAAATGTTGAGCAAGCAGGAACCATTAAGTGATTTTTATATAACAGAAGACGACTTGAATTTAAAGATAAACAAGTTATGAAGTATTATTTGTCAAGTAATGATTTGTATATAGAGATACCAACCTTAGTATTCAACCAAATAAAGTTGCAGGCTGAGGGCGAATACCCCAATGAGAACGGAGGGATGCTCGCTGGACGATATTCTAAAGATAAACATACAGTGTATATAGAAAAAGTTGTGGTGCCTGTGGAAAAATTGACTGGCAGGACAAAGTTTATGCGCATTACCAAGGGTTTGGAAAATGTATGGGAACAATTAGCCAAGGAGGGGTTGCAATATGTGGGCGAATGGCATAGTCATCCAAATGGTTCCACACAATATAGCAGTACAGATTTGGCGGCTATGATAGATATTGAGAAGGAAGTGGCCATTGAGAATCCGTTACTACTGATAGTCAGTGTTAGAAGTAATGGACTTAGTGCTCATAAGTTTTATTGTTATATGAATAATCAATTGTTGGAATACAATAAAATGATAGATTTAAAGGATTTATTTCATGGCTTGCAGAACCAAATGTTGGCTAGCCTGAATGTAAACAGGGAATTTATTGAACATCCCGGCAGCAAAGGTGATGCTACGGAGCAACATTGGATAGAGTTTCTACGCACATACCTTCCTGACAGGTATAAGGTGGATAAGGCTATTGTGATAGATTCGACGGGCAATGTTAGCGAACAGATGGACGTAGTCATTTATGACGCGATTTACACACCCTTCATATTCAAGCAGGATGGTTTTATGTATATACCGGCAGAAAGCGTGTATGCCGTGTTTGAGGTAAAACAGGATGTGGAAGGACATATAGAATATGCAGCCAAGAAAGTTGAGAGCGTGCGTAAACTGAAAAGAACAAGTATTAGTATGGTCTCCTCAGGAAAAACTACGCCTGCCAGAGCATTGACTAAGATAATAGGTGGTATTTTAACTACAACGAGTTCGTACCGTGGGAATGATACGGTAATAAAGCAGTTAGAAAAACTGAAGGGCTTACAGACTTTGGATTTGGGATGCTTCTGTGATGCTGGTAGTTTTTATATTGATTATAAAGAGACTGTACCTGAATATATAGACCCAATCAAGGATAATCGTAAGTATATAGAAAAAGTGTATGAGAGTCGCGAAGTAAACGAGATTGAGTTTAGCAATAAGAATGTGTCTCTCTTCACATTTTTCCTTCAGCTTGTGAGCTATTTGAAGTCCATTGGTACTGTACCCGCAATAGATATTAATGCATATCTAGAGGCTATTAATGCAAAAATTGATGAAGATATTTAAAAGTAAAGGTACGACAGATTTCGTGAGCTTCCACATAACTATATCTCATTTCAGAACATAGATAGAAAGGGTAGAAGATATGCCTACCAAAAGAAGCCCGTAAATACGGTTTGTTCTTATGTATTGCTACCCAAATGCCTCGTGATATACTATCCTGATAGGAAACCGTTAATTTCCTTTAAATGACTTGCCTCCTCCCAATTGCATCACATGAGTGTAAAATCATGGATGCGGCTATCAGCATGTCCATACTGTTAAATGTTAAATATCCCAATTATCCAAAATCCTTTTCCTTCTTTACCATTATAATACAGTAGTAAACTAAAAACAAGGAATAATGATGGATAGGAAAAAGAAAAGGTTGCTTTCTCCATTGTTGGAGCGGACACTGGATGCGTTGAAAGGACAACGTAGCATGCAAACATTAGAGAACTACCATAGTAGTATAAATAAGGTAAAGGAATTTGTGGGTGATGGATGGGAACATCTGACGGTAGAAGACATCACAAGAGGTTGGACGGACAGATTCACCACATGGCTGGAAAGCCACCATGGCGACAAGCCTCAGACCGTAGACTTTTATCTTCGCACGTTCCGGGCTGTGTACGGCCATGCGCTGGCACTTTCTTCCGAGGGCACGGACGGGAAACCTTTCAGCGGACATCACACCGGCGGCAGCTTTCCTGCCAAACGTGCGCTCCGGAAAGAAGAAGTACAGCGTCTGCTCTCGCCCAGCTTGCGGCAGACACTGCCGGAGAACCAGCGTGAGGCGTTGGATGTGTTATTGTTCATCTTCTACGCCCGTGGAATGGTATTCAAGGATGTGTACGGGTTGACCCACCGGATGGTGACGGACCGGCACATCCGTTACCTGCGCAGCAAGACAGGCGTGCCCATTGATGTGGAGGTAGTGCCGGAACTGGAAGAAATCATGAAACGGTACCATCGGGAAGATTCGCCTTTCGTTTTCCCTTTCCTGCACGAGGCAAGGAAAGGATGTCCCGGAAAGGAGCTGCCGGAAGAATCCGCTTTGCGGCGAATCAATCGTACAGCCCGTATGATAGGGCGGAAAGTGGGACTCTCCGTACCTCTTACAACCTACGTGCTGCGCCACACGTGGGCAACATTAATGTTGGAAGACAGCCAGCCTGTGGAACTGATCAGCCAGTGCATGGGGCACACCTCGATACGTACCACGCAGATCTACCTTTCCCGTATCAGTAGCCGGAAGGTTGATACTGCTGTGGACGGCATGTACGACCGTATGCTACGGAAGCCCAAACATAAAAGAAAGGAAAGGGACATCCCGTCCGGTTGCCATCGAAAATCCGAATCCCCTGTATCGCAACCGATGGAAAACGGGAACACACATCCCCATGTTTCCCAAACTCCCGAAAACGAAAAATGTCCCTTTCTTAGCAAGAAAGAGACATTCGTTTCGTGTCACGTGAACACCGTAATATTTTTCGCTGCAAAGGTATATATTTCATACATTTGCAGCAAATTTTCTTCCGCTTTTTTCTCTGTTTCACCTGATATTTCTTCCTGCCTTTCCGCCCTCTATTCTTTCCATGCGATGTGAAACACATTTTCAACCGCCTGTATCACAGAATTATATAAGTTTATTTCCCGTAATGTCTCTTTCTTGCTAAGAAAGGGACGCTCATTAAAGTGCCACCAAGATGTATGGAAAAGCGAAAAAAATAGACAGGAAAGCAAATCCTGTTTCTTTTTCCCATCCAAATACAGTGAACCGTTGTATTTGCCGTACTATTCGCAAATGTACGGCAAATAGGCAAGAAAACATAAGGAGACGATAAAATGAAACAAATGACGAAGGAAAGGGGCGGGTCATGCTGAGTAACCCCACACGATACGGCTAATCGCCTGCCGTTACCTTGTATGGGGCTGGCACAACAATGTTTGGCTCAATGCCCCCGAGATAGCGGCGCGTTACCACATGAACGTGCGTGCCCTCTCGCCGGCGTTGCGACGGTTGGTGATGGCAGGCATCCTGCGCTCACAATGCGGAGGAACAAGACCGGGCTTCATGCTCAGCCGTGCACCGGAGGAGGTGACGATGTTGGAGGTGGTGCGTGCGTTGGAAGGCAACTTCCGCATGGACTGCTGTCGCACGGTTCTCCCCTGCGTCCAGTGCTCGTGCGAGACAGACAGCTGTCGGGTTTGCGGAGTGTTCCGGGATATGCTCGACGAGCTTCGGTCGCGGCTGTCAAGCGTTTCGCTCGAAGACCACGCCGCCACGGAAGAATTTTCGGGGGGGGTAAAACCTTGCAAACCAATAAGATAATAAATCAGCCGAAAAATACCGGGCGATGACACATGAGAATTAATAAATTAAAAAATACGATATGAGAAAAAAAATCATTCCGTCCCTGCTGCTGGCGGCACTGCTCGCCGGAAAGGCGCAAGCGGGTATCGTGTCGGACAGCCTCCGCACCACGATCTACTACCGCACGGCAAACGCACGGCTGGAGCTTCCCTACATGGACAACGACCGGCACCTTGCGGCACTGGGCGACAGCATCCGTTCTCTGGGAGCCGACCCTGCTGTAGTGCTCAGGCGTATCCTCATTCAGGCGTCCGTCTCTCCCGACGGTAACACGAAGTACAACAAGGAACTCGCCCGGAAACGTGGCGAGAATTTGCGGGATTATTTAAAAGACAACCTCTCTCTGCCCGACAGCATCTTCACACTCCAGCCGCAAGGAGAGGGCTGGAGCGAATTGGCTGAAAAGCTTGGACGTACCGATGCCCCTTGGCGCGACAAGGCAATCGCCATCATCCGTGACACACCCGAGTGGGTGGTACGCGAGGGCAAGGTGGTGGACGGTCGCAAACGTCAGCTAATGAACCTTGCCGGCGGACGCGCATGGCAATACATGAAGGAGAACCTCTTTGATAGCTTACGCAGCGGAGCGTTGGTAGTATGCGAGGTGGAACGAATCAAGCGGGTGATGGACCCCGAGCCGGCACAGGCCGAATTGAAACCGGCATCCGACAACGTAATGAACCCCGATGACACGGCGGACACCACCGAGAAGGAGATCGATACGACAGCCACACTTTATAATAAGGAGGACGATACGATTCCGCAGGACAACGCGGACAAGGAAGAAACGGAAAAGAAACCGTTCTTCATGGCGGTAAAGACGAACCTGCTCTACGACGTGGCCCTCGTTCCGAACGTGGGATTGGAGTTCTACCTCGGCCAGGGGTGGAGTATCAGTGGGAACTGGATGTACGCCTGGTGGAAGAACGACACCCGTCACCGCTACTGGCGTATCTACGGCGGCGAGCTTGACATCCGCAAGTACTTCGGACGGAAGGCAGCCGAAAAGCCATTACAGGGACACCACCTCGGCGTGTACGCCCAAGGTTTGACCTTCGACTTCGAGACGGGCGGCAAAGGATATCTGAGCAACTTCAGTTACGGTTTCGGGTTGGAATACGGTTATTCGCTGCCTGTCGCCAAGCGTCTGAACATAGACTTCGGTCTCTGTATCGGCTACGGTGGCGGCAAGTACAAGGTATATGAGCCGGAGGACGATTGCTACGTGTACAAAGAGACAAAACAGCGCCACTGGTTCGGCCCGACCCGGGCTGAAATCTCACTTATTTGGTTGCTGGGAAACGGCAATCAGAATAGCAAGAAAGGAGGAACGAAATGACACATATACGGATATACAAGGAATTGCGCAAGGCAATCGCAGGATGTCTGGCGGTAATGCTGCTTCCCCTGCTCACGGCCTGTGAGCACAAGGACCTGTGCTACGACCATTCCCACACCACGCAATTGGAGGTGGTGTTCGACTGGACGGAAGCTCCCGACGCCGACCCTGCCACGATGAGCCTCTACCTCTACCCGGAGGACGGATCGGAGCCGATGCGCTACGAGTTCACTGACCGAACGGGAGGAACCATCACCGTCCCGATGGGTATGTATGATGCGATTTGTGTGAACAGCGACAAGGAGACGCACCGCCTCCAGAACAAGGAACGGACGGAGACGTTCGAGGTGACGACGGGCAACACCCGTTCGCTGCGTGGGGCGTTGGCCACCCGGTCTGAGACAGCACCGCTGGCACGCGGCGCGGAGGAGGAACGCAGCGTGATGGAACCGGAAGCCCTTTGGAGCGACCACTCCGAACGGCTTGACATCCACCCTGAGACAGGCGTCCAAAAGATAGTGCTGACCCCGAAGTCACGTGTGAACACCTGCACTGTTGAGATTCGCAACGTGGAGAACCTTCGGCACGTGAGTGCCCTCAGCGCGTCCGTGACGGGCATGGCAGGCGGCTGGCTGGCGGGCATTGACTGTTTGACGGACGAGAAGGTTACCATCCGTTCGAGGTACGCGCCAACGAGGATAAGACGACGCTGACTGGGCGTTTGAGCTTCTTCGGCCATTGCCCGAAGGAAGTCGGAGAGCACAAGCTGATGATCTATGCGCAGATGTCGGATGGCAGCAGCTACTACTTCGAGGAGGACGTGACCGACCAGCTGCATGACCCGGCACAAGACCCGACGCACATCGTGATTGAGATAGACAAGTTGCCGCTTCCGAAGCCCATTACAGGCGGTGGTGGTTTGCAGCCGACGGTGAAGGACTGGCAGGAAATCTATATTGATCTGCCAATGAACTGATGCTCGTAAAAAAGGAACGATAAAAAAGGACATAAGTAAAAGACAAGTATATGAACAAAGCGATTTATATATGTGCGGCAGCCGTGTTGGTACTGGCATCCTGCTCCAACGACGAGATCGTCGAACGTGCGAAGGAGAACGCCATCAGCTTCCGAAGCGTGGTGGGAATAAACACACGGGCTACGGAGGTGAACACCGGCTGGTTGCAACAGAACGACAAGCTGTACGTGACGACATTCAAGGAAAATGGAGACCGGCTGTATGATGAGACGGAATACTCATATAATGGTTCCGCATGGATAGCCAGTCCGCCCCAATCGTGGAACGGTAACAGCAAATTGAACTTTTTCCTTGCTTACCCGAAGTTGAGCGAGTGGCAGGCAGGCTTCGAACTGACGAAAGACAAGAAGACGGTACAAGTTTCTGTAGACGAGGATATACCCGACCAAAAGGATTACGTAGTGGCGAATGTGACGGGAAATAAAACCAATTTCAATGATCCCATAAGCGTGGATTTGATCCACGTACTTTCGTCTGTCGAAATCAAGGCGATGAATACCAACGAGGCTTTCAAGTACAAGGTGAAAGGCATCCGTCTTTGTGGTGTGAACAAAGATGTCACTATTGACCTTTCTACAATTAATTCGACACTCAATATCGGTCACAGCACCAACATGAGGAATTACGAGTTGATTTATGATACCCCCGTAGAGTTGGGAAGCAAGGCGGAATCCCTTATGGGAAATGCCAAGATCGCCATCCTGCCCCCGCAAACCGGTGGGGATGCTTTGAAATGGGACGGCTCTAAAACTTCAAATACAGCCGGTGACTATGTGGGGTATTATCTCTCCGTGAAGATTAATGTCACTTCCAAGTATGGATCTTCGGTTTATCCGGCAGGTTCTACTGCTGATGATGCGACTTACGGATGGGCAGCAATCTCGGTTCCGTTTGATTGGGAAAGCGGCAAGAAATACGTCTACACGCTTGACTTTTCCGAAGGTGCCGGACGCGTAGACCCCACAGATCCGGGAGCAGCTGTCACGCCGAATGGTGTGGTAGACCCCGCAAAGGGAATGCCCATTTTGGGCAAGCGGATCAAGTTCGGAATAGCGGTCAGCCCGTGGAAAGATGGCGGAGACCAAGACGCCACGCTGACCGACGGCATCAAGTTCACCGTAGGTGTTGACTCTTGGACGGACAAAGAGAAAGATGCAGAAATAAACTGACAATTAATATATTAATAACAGGTAAACTGACATTCATTTTTTTGATGATCTATCAATAGATAATTATTTAATTATTTATATTAACCAATTAAAAGTTTTAAGTAACAATGAACAAGAAAATTTATTTGTGTGCGGTGGCCGCATTGGCACTGGCATCATGTTCTAATGACGAGACCGTTGAAGTGGCTAAGCAGAGTGCCATCAGTTTCCGTTCAGTGGTAGGATTGAATACCCGTGCAGTAGAAACTACCACCGGAAACTTAGATGCCATCAACGTGACGGCTTACAAGGGCACGGAAGCGTATTTTGGTGTGGCAGATCCTATCAAGTATGAAAAGAACGGCAACTTTTTTGAATCTGCACAGAAATATTACTGGCCAGTCGACGATGCGGAATTGACTTTCATCGCTCTTTCCACAAACTGGACCGGTACACGTGCGTTCACAAGTTCTTCAGACATTAAAATGACGGATGTGACTATTGATAAAAATGTTAAGAACCAAGCAGACATGATTTATGTATCAGGAGCAACCGGCAAGAAAAGTGTTAATGAGGCAAGCGGCTTGGGCTTGGTAATGGATCATGCCCTTTCTCAAATTCAAATCAATGCAAAGAACGGTAATGACCTGTACAAGTATCAGGTAAAAGGTATCCGTATCGCAAAGGTGAACAAAAAGGCTACATTCGATGTCATTGACGGAACTTGGAATAATGCATCAGAAGTGGAGACTTACGATGTGAATTATGACACTCCGATTACTTTGCAGGCTGATGCCCAACCGCTCATGGAAAAGAATGCGACCAACAATAATCTGTATGAAAACGCTATGCTGATACCGCAAACTACAACAGCATGGGACGGAACAGCCATTGATGATGCCGTTATCGGTTCATACATCTCCGTATATCTGCAAATCACAACCAAAGACGGAGGCTTGGTTTATCCGAAAAAGGCAGATGGTTTCGCTTGGGCTTCCGTTCCCGTCTCATTCACTTGGGTAAGAGGTAACAAGTACATCTATACACTTGATTTCACTAACGGAGCAGGTAAGGTTGACCCTGTAGATCCGGGAAAGGACTGGAACAAGAACGAGCCTCAAAAAGACCCGGACAAAGGTCAGGACATTTTGGGTGAACCTATCAAGTTCACGGTTACTGTTAATCCTTGGACTCCGGAAGATAAAAATCAGGAAATGTAATCCGAACATCCATTTAATCAAAAATCAATAACCAAACCGCACTTCCGCCCGGTGGCTGTCCGCTGTATAGCACACAGTACAGCCAAGGTAGGGAGTGCGCCCATCAGGCCGGACGAGGTTGAATGCAAGGCCGCCCACATACGGGGCGGCTCCTTTTCCGGTCACACAGAGAAAAAACAATAAACTATCATAGAAGTATGGAATATAAAGCGATTCATGTATTGGCGGCAGCCGCCCTCGTCCTCGCCTCGTGCTCCAACGACAGCACGGTGGAGATGCGGCAAGGCGCAGAGATCCGTTTCCGAACGGCGGTAGGCATGAACACACGTGCCCTCCCAACCGACCTTCCTGCCTTGAGGCAAGCCGGAATCAGCGTTTCGGCCTTTGCCACTACGGGAAACGAGAAGTACGAGTTCAGTAAATTGGCTTTCAGCTACGAGGAAGGATCGGGATGGTATTCCGACCCTGTGCGTTACTGGCCGGAGGATGGCAGCGAGCTGCGCTTCGTGGCGGTCAGTCCCGAAGCCTCCGAATGGGGCGGCACCTACGAGGGCGACAACATCGGTGAGCTGAAAGTGACGGGGTTCAGTCCCGAAACCGACATATCCAAGCAGCGCGACCTATTGGCCGGCTATACCTCAGGTAGCAAGAACGATGCCGCCGGCGTGGGATTAGTGATGCACCACGCATTGACGCAAGTAGAGATACGTGCCAAGAGTTCCGACAAAGTCTATCGCTACGATGTAAAAGCGGTGCGCATCGGCTCTGTCCGCTCTACCGGTGACTATACGTTTCCCTCGGATGCTGATGCCGATGGCAGTTGGACGCTGAAAGACGACAGCTATGCTTCTTATACCACGGAGGACTTAAAAGAGCCTGTACGCCTCACGGCGGATGCCACATCGCTCATGGGTGATGGAGGCACGGCCATGCTCCTTCCGCAACAACTCACTGCGTGGAACACGACAAACGACAGGCAGAACGCCGCGAACGGATCTTACATCGCCCTGCTTCTGAAAATCACTACCGACACGGGCGCACAGGTTTATCCCACCACCGTGGGTGAATACGGATGGGCGGCAGTGGCCATCGGAAACAACTGGCAATCGGGCGACAAGATTATCTATACACTCGATTTGAGCAATGGTGCCGGGGTGACGCCACCGAATAGTGATAATCCCGGTGAGTCCATCTTGGGTTCCCCCATCCACTTCACGGTGATAGTAAACGGCTGGACGCTCCGCCAGCAGGAAGAAAACCTGTAAGACAGAAAATGAACTACGAATAAAAAACGAAAAATAAGATATGAACTACAAGAACAAACTGATGGGCTTGTCGCTCATCATAGTGGCGATGTTCTCCGCCTGTTCGGACGAGGTGGAGAACGCGGGCCGTGACTCGGGCACGGGCGACCACCGCATCACCTTTGCCGTGAGCACACAAAACCAGCCGAACGGCACCCGCTCGGCTTTCACTTCAGAGACGCACGAACTTGGCTCAGTCAAGATGGAGGGCAAACTGGACGGCAAGCCTGTCTACCTCACAGCCGAAATCTCCGACGGTTTCCCGGGTGACAACCAGCCATTGACACGTGGCACGCAGGTGAGTGATGCCAAGCAAGTGGATGAATTTGCGGTGTCGGCCACGACCCAAATGGGAGACTTCCCCGATGTGTTGGATTTGATGTATAACGTGAAGGTGACGAAAAATAATGCCTCTTCCGGCTGGAGCACTGAAACACCATACTACTGGCCTATCGGCAAGAAGCTGAACTTCTTCGCATGGTATCCCTACCAATCAAAGAACTTGACCGTACCGAAGGAAAACGTAGTTACCAAGACCCATCTGTTCTACGAAGTACCTGAACAGGTAGCCGACCAAGAAGACTTTATGATGGCCAACAGCTATCAGATAGAAGAAACGAATGCAGCCGTTTCTATTCGTTTCGAGCACATGCTCACAGCTGTGAAGTTCAAGACAAGTGATGATTTCCCTGCTTGTACCATCAAGTCCATTACGCTGAAAGGTTTAAAATATAAGGGATCGCATTGTGTTCCTGCATCTGGAACCATTCGTTATCCGTTTAATATGGATGATGATACACGAAACTTCACCTTGAATAATATAGATAAAAATATAACAGTGAATACCGAAACAGAGCTCACGGGTGATGGGGAGACATTCTTCATGATGCCACAAAGTTTTGATGAAAATACCGATGCTTGTTTGGAAGTGCTGTTGGTGATGAACGGGGTAGAACAGACATTGAGTGCAAAGTTGAAGGACATTACGGCTAATGGGTATGGTTATAGCTATTGGGCAGCAGGAACAACTGTGACATATAAGCTTTCAATCAGTAAATTATCAGCGGAAGTGACCTTCTTCAAAGGAACGAATGGTACGGACGGTAATCCTTACACATCGCATAACATCAGTGCCAATGGAGACCCGTTCACAGTGGATTTGAAAGCTCCCACTTCAGTGAATGCCATCACCGCCCGTTTGGCGTATGAGGTGACAGATGGAGATGGAAACAAGACTTATGAGGTTTTCCAAGACAACCTCGATCTGACCGGGAAAACAACAGCGGACTTTACCAGCCCTCGCATGAACAATGTGGGCGATGGTCCGGGCAAGGCAAAGAAAGACGCAACTCCTTTCGTGGTACAAATCAAGGTGAATAGCACGGCACCTATAACAATTCCGTCAGATCCTGATGATCTCAATACCAAGCGTACATACATTCCCGGTACGGACGAAAACACTTGGTACACCATTTGGCGAGGAACGATGTTCCCACCGAACTACATTCAAGATTACAAATCAGATCCGAAATACGTTATCGTGGCACGGAAAGACGGAACTTTTGGACCTTATGATGAAACGGAGAGCCATGAATATTGGGAAGTGGATAAGAACCATCCTGTATACGGACAAGGAAAGTGGCAAATCATAAATCCAACATGGGGCACTAAGTTGCGTTTGGTTTATTGGATATATGAGCTGACTCAAAATGGCCAATGTCCCGGTAATAACGAGGTATATGGGGAACCATTACAAAAGAAGGATGGGGATATTTGGTACTGGATCGCTGCGGCACCAACTAATGATTTGACTAAATGTTATCTAATAACTGGAGTTGGTAGAAATTTTGCGGAAATGGGTCAGTTTGTCTCAGGTTTCCAAGTCGGTATTGATTGGAAAACGACTTCTCACAATTTTCGTTATGCCATACTTAAGAGTAGCTTGTAAAAGTACATATCAAGATTCTATCACAATAAAGTGGAATTATCAATTAGTGAAACATATTGAATGAAAGTGCATAAGTTGGGAAACCATATTGTAGCACGACATTCTGACGTGTAAAAAGGTATAAAAATATATATGACAGCAAGAAAAAAACTGATGAGCCTTTCGCTCATCGCACTGACAGTGTTTTCCGCCTGTACGGACGA
Organism: Parabacteroides sp. AM58-2XD; assembly: GCF_003463685.1. Classification (NCBI taxonomy): domain Bacteria; kingdom Pseudomonadati; phylum Bacteroidota; class Bacteroidia; order Bacteroidales; family Tannerellaceae; genus Parabacteroides; species Parabacteroides sp. AM58-2XD. The sequence goes on along the minus strand of NZ_QSDP01000032.1, from coordinate 36,976 downwards.
GGTGGAAAACGGAGGTCAACGCCCTGTCAAGGGCGACCACAGCTTGAGCTTCGCCGTGAGCACGCCCGGCTCGCAAGCGTGGACGAAGGCGGACGGCACCCGTGCGGTTTCCGCTCCTGCCACGCAAGAGCTTGAACCCGTCGAGATGGAAGGCAAGGTGAACGGAAAGACCGTCTACCTCTCCGCCGAAGTGACCGACGGATTTCCCGGTGACAACCGGATGATGACACGCGGTACACAGGTGACCGAAGACAACAAGACGAAAGACAGAATCATGGAGACTTTCGCCGTATCGGCCTATACGGATATTAAGGGTACGCCCGACTTCATGTATAATGTGCCGACAACGAAAGGAAGCCCTGAGAACGGTACTACCTATTGGTATCCCGAAGAGAAATTCTACTGGCCGGGCGTCAAGTCCCTGAACTTCTATGCCTGGTATCCGCACACCGCCAACGCGGAGGGCTTGACCGTATCGGGTGCGGACGAGAACGGTACTCCAAAGCTCCATTACACCGCTCCCGAAGACGTGAAGAAGCAGATGGACGTGATGACGGCTGTCGCTACCAACCAGGCAGAACAGGAAGCCATTCCATTGACATTCGATCATGCCTTATCGGCCGTAAAATTCGTGGCAGGAAGCGACCTCCCCAACTGTGTGGTAAAGTCCGTCAAACTGTACAACTTGCAGTATGAAGGCACGTATGATATTGCCTCTTCCACTTGGACGGAAGTAAAGTCCGATAAGAAAGATTTCACCGTCAGTTGGGTTTATAACGCAGTGGAAGGCACAGAAGGTTCGCCTGTTACTCGGGAAGACGAGACTTTCTTCTTGGTGCCGCAGGCCTTGGACGGTGCAAAGGTGGAGGTGACGTTTATGAATACCGACAACACCGAGTTCACTGTGGGTGCAGCCCTCACTGGGACGTGGGAAAAAGGGAAGACCTATATTTATAAAATCTCGCATAACTTTGTTTACTTGGGTGTATCGAACGAGAAGTTTATAGCCTACGTGGATAAGACGGATGAGATGAAAGATCAGGTAGCTTTCTATATAACTTTCAGCTCGTCTGACCCAAATGACACGCGAATGATCCTTCCTTCAGAAAATTCTGGTCTGACCGTTACCCCTAAGACAATAACACCCGGCTCAAACATCCCTATCAAAGTCTCTTGGGATGGAACAAAAGATTGGTTATATTCCAGTGTGGTGATAACTAAAAGTGTGGATGACTACCAAGCTGGAAAAGAAGATAAAAAGCTTTGGATAGTTCGCCCCAATGTCGAAGCAAATCGTGTAGATGGTGAAACAAATATCTTTGAAGAGGATGGCGGGTTCTGGGTTTATTCCGTGCCGGAAACAACCAGCCAACCGTTTAAAGATGAATACTCCGATGGTGACATTATTGAAGTTCAAAATATAACAGAATCGGACTGGTTGGCTATAACCCCATCACCCACTTACAACAAGAATACGAAATACCAAGCCATCTACAATAATGCATCGAAGGGTGACTTCTACTTGCAGACGCTAAGCATCCCGAGTGAGAATCGCTTTGCCTCGCTGCTTGCATGCAAGGAGGATATGAGCAAAAACATCATGTACTGCGTGGAGCAGAAAGCCTTTACCGCTGACTTCGGTTTCAAGGATTGCGAACGAAATATTTCTCGTGAGGCGGAGAAGTGGAATATCTCCTTGACAGGCGGACGCTTCAAGGATGGAGCACAGATAAAGGCCCGTATAGTGATGGATGCCGGACAAGACGGAGTAATGGATGATGGTTCTCTTACGTATGGGGACGATGCACTCATAACCTGTACTTCTACGGGCGGTACGGCATCATACGTGAAGAAACGGTGGGACACACAAGAGAACACGGCTACAAACAATGGCAAACGTACCGTTCATTTACAAATACAGAATGCAAACGTGGATGATGATTGGATAGATCTGAATGTCACCGGGACAATGCATGATTGGATGACTTGGGGTAGAGAATCACATATAAATGAAGATTTTGTCATTGCACATGCTTCTTCTGGAGTTCGTCTGGGAGATGCTACATACGGATCGTTAAACAAGTACAATTATTGTATCGTTCCCCTTTATACCACTTGTTGGAATGTTCATAAAGACCATCCTTTCTTCGGAACGACCCAATGGCAATGTACAGGAAATACGTGTGGCGATCCTGCATATATGTGGTGGAGTGCTGCTATGAGCAAAAATAATGTATATGTAAAAGATGTGTCTGGAAGTTCACTATACAACGTGAAAGCAACTGTAAGAGCCCTTTCTATTACCAATTCTTATACTTACAAAGACTATATAGAAGGTCGATTAAGTACTCCGGGCCAATATATGTATGTTCCTGTACAAAATACAAGGTGGTATACTGATAGTGAGGGTGTGAGATACTTTACTACAAGTGAAACCGCAACATCTTTTGCTGTCAAGTATATCCAAAATCGTCCTACAAACGATACACCCATAGAACAAGAAACCATTTATAATAATTACAGAGCTTATTCCGATAAGTATAAGTAATACGCTCAACCTATTATTTACAATTTAAACTTTAGAATCATGAAAGTAAATTGCAATTCAGAAAGACGCATCGGATGGTGTAATTTACTTTCATAACCAACAAGAGATATATACACTTTAAATACATCAAGACCCTCCCCAGCACAGCGGGAGGAATATGTATAATAACCCTATAGCTTGCCGCCCTTGTGAAAGACCGGCAAGTTCCCCTTTATTTCAATAAAAACAGAAGACAAATGAAAACAACGAAAATACTTGAAACGGAAAAAGGCAACACGGATGCCGTCCACCTCCATTGGAGCGGAACGGACGAGACTTGGAACGCCTACGGCAAATCGGCGGAGAACGCCCTGCGTATGAACCCGGAACTCCGCACGCTGACGGACGAAGTGAATTTGGACGGCACAGAGGTGACACACCTGAAAGTGACCACCGAGCAGTTCGAAGGGTACGGCCTTGCCGACTACTGCGTGGCGGTGGACGACGAGAGATTGGAACTGAAGATACCCGTGCATGGCTGAACGGACGGACATGAAGGACTTCGCAGCAAGGCTTGAGGAAGAGGCGGAAAAGAAGGTGGAGAAGATAGAGGCCGGAGACCTGAACATGATCAAGAAGTCATTCGAAGCCTCGTTAGTGCTCGCTGACGCTTTCCTGCAACTGAAAGCCTTCATCGCGGACTATACTTTCCGTGACGAAGTGGAGGAAATCGAGTTCTTCAAGACGGTCAAACCCCGAATCTGTCACCGGCTCATCTACTACCGCAAGATATACAACATCGAGATGAACCGTCCGGTAGGCAGCGAGTCGCAGCGAAGCTACCTGATAGACGAGATACGGGGCATCAACCGCTACAACGAGAAACGTTCGGACTTCGTGCGTTACTACCGCTCCGGGCTGACCCACTTGGACGCGCTCTATTACCTGCGTGGCAACCTTGACACGGCACTCTACTTGGAGTCGTTCCATCACGAGCGTGATCCGTCTTTCTCGACCAACTGTAACTTCATGGCGGCACGGCTTCTTGCCAACGAGCGGCTGATCCGCTACCTGACGAAGGAATTGGAGGCGTTCGAGCTGCGGCAAGCCGAAGAATCGTTGCCGAAGGTGCGCCTGACGTGGAAAGCGACGAAGACGGAACTGACCGAACTGCTATTTGCTTTGGACAGCCGCAAGGTATTCGGGGATGTCCCGTTGACAAGGCTGTCGGAGTACGTGCAGCGGGCATTCAACATCGAGTTGGACAAGAACCTGTCCCGGACATTCGGCGACCTGCGCATCCGCAACCGGCAGACGCCTTTCCTTGACAGCCTGAGGCCGCACTGCTCAGGCGGATGAACCGCCCGCTGAACAACCGCCCCGGAGGTCGGAACAAAAAAACGCTTTGAGAAGGATAAGAATTGAATAATAACAAACAGAAACCTAAATAGAAAAGGACATGAAACAGGTATTTGTCAAACCTCTGTTGCTGCTGCTCGTGATACTGGCAGCGGCATCCTGCGACAAGGACGAGAAGGAAATCGGCTACGACGCGCTGCCCCAAAAGGCGCGGCAGTTCATCGCACAGTACTTCCCCGGTGTGAAATGCACCCGTGCGGTGCGTGACAAGGATGACGGAACAACCGAATACGAGGCATGGCTCTCGGATGGGACGGAATTGGACTTTGACGGACAGGGCGACTGGACAAGCGTGGACTGCAAGTTCTCCGCGCTGCCGAACGGCATCCTGCCGGAAGCCATCGCGACGGACATCGCTACCCGTTACCCCGATGCTGTACCCTACAAGGTAGAGAAACAACCGGGCGGTTACGAGATAGACATCCCCGGCTGGGAACTGTACTACAACAATCAAGGCACGTTCATCCGCGCCGAGAGAGACCTGTAAAACTGCATGAAACACCAATAACTAAAGAGCTATGATCATCTATGACAGCAAAATCGCCCGTCTGCTGCAAGGCCGGCTGAATCCCTACGATTACGTGACCCTGCCTCTGGTTACCCTGACTGCCCTCCTTATGGCGAGAAAGGCATTTGGGAAGAGATGGAGATGAGCATCCACCGCCGGCAATACACGGAATGTTTTTGTGTGTCCCTGCTGCCGTCCCTGCTTTTGGGCTGGCAGGTATGCTGGGGATTTGCCGCCCTGCCGCTGTTCGCTTACTACCTCCTTTACTGGGCTGAACGCTTGGCTGTCGGCCATTCAGCGTTTGATTACGAGGCAGAAAAAGAGAGCGAGGAAGTAAGCTACTTCGTGGTGCGCAAACATTTCGCTTGGCGCAAGTGGTATTGGAAAAAGGAGCTGCCGGCCATCGACCGAAGCTGGTTCTGCTAAAGGAACAGGACTGACTCCTATACAGCCACTACAAGCGTGGGCTGCTGTCTGTTTAAGTTGTGTTCGGGCATCCTAGGGCCTTCTTTATGATTAAACGAGATGCAGCCCACCGCTTCCTTTTATCACATTCCTCTGGGCGGAAAAGGAAAGCGTGGAAGTAAAAAAGGAAAAAGTGCAATTTAGACATATATACGAAGAGTTACGATGAAGAAAACGGAATGCGTCCTTGTGAAAGGTCGCCAGATGTCCGCCGAAGGGTAGCAATGCCCGTAGGACACAGTTTTTTTGAATTTTTAGGAAAGTTCAATCCCCAAAAGGGATTGGATTTATTAAGTGGGAAACCACTTTTTTATTACATAAAACAAGGCCCGCACTTGTGAAAGCCCGGAGCTTGTACTTTAGCATGGCAGCCTGCCAGCTTTACCCCGGCAGGCATGCATGGAGATATTTTTTCGAAGTTAGTTCACTTCGCATCGGCGGATGCGGTACAAGTGAATGAAATTAAAATGTTTGGAAGCTTCCACCTGTGACAGTCCGAAGCTTCCGTTTTTTGTATATGGAACAGAGTAAATTCAAAAACAAGAATAATATGGCAACATTAAAATTGAACAAATTCATACTTTTGCCGGGTAGAGCGCTGGTCGCCTCATGCGTTGTGGCTTCCCGGTAAGTGCGGGGATCATGATGAAAACGTTTTCCCCCGATACGGGCCGCATATTTTATGAGAATGAAGTGAGTGACTATTTGCTGCACAAATTCTCTGAAATCGTGAGGTGGTACAAGGACTGTCCCTGCCCGACAGGATTCCTCACGGCAGGCTCGCCGGTATGGGTGTTCCTTTCCGGCAAGGAACCCGAAAAGGACGATGCCCTCCTAAAGTCGGTACGCAAGGAGATAGACAACCGCCCCGTACGCGTGATCACCCGTGAAGATTTCCGGAGACGCATGTGCCTTCCCGGTCAACTCATCAGCCGGCTCGACCGCGTGGATGACGACATGCTCTCCGAGTTCCTGTGTCACACCCTGCTTTCCAAGCAGGACGGCACGTATGTGGACTCTTGCAGATGGGAAAGCGCCCAAAAGGGCGATCCCGTGCATGGCTTCATATCCGACATGCTGGCGGCGTGCCTCTCTGCCCGCCTGCCCATCGTGGACGGTGACCTGCCCGGTATCCTCACGCGGATGGCAAGACACCATATCCCGAGTGTCAGGGCGAAGCTGAGAGAACAGGACAGGATGATCCTGCAAGCCTGTCCCTCGCTGAATGAATATCAGCATGCAATGAAGTAGAAAATGCGTAGCTTATAAATGCAGACGAAATATAAAAACAAGCTGCGAACGTTATTCTTCTTAACTTAAAATGTTGGAACGCCAATATCAAATATTTTATGCTTTTGCTGGTTATTTTATCTGTGTAATTTGTGGATATTATATAGAAGTATGTATTTATAAATAAAAATCATGAACAATGGTATAATATGGTTGAAGTTAAAAATATCGTTCGGTTATGCCATCTTGGTTCTGTTGTCCGCATTTATTGTCTATCAGTTCCGTCAGGAACAAATGCAAAGACACATGCTACGTAAGAAGGAGAAAGAGCTGGTGGCGATACACCGTCTGGCTGAAAGAATCTACATCGACCTGCTGGACCTTTCCACCCATGCCGAGATTGCCGTCACATGGGATGATGACGACCTCGGGGAATACAGCCGCAAACGCCACGGGGTCTGCGACAGCCTGCAACTTCTGAAAGAATATGTCCATACCCCGTTACAAAAAAGCCATATCGACTCGTTGTGCCTTCTTCTTTGGAACAAGGAACTCCTTTTATCCAAGGCGGTACATACCTTCAAGGAACTGCAGGACATAGGTGGCATTGTACAAGAAAGCATTCCTGCCATTGTCTTGACAGCCCGGAAACAGGCTGCACGGCAAAAGGAAAATACGGCTTCTCCGGAAGCCGGTGCGGGAGATGTACCCAAAAAGAAAAGGAGTTTCCGGGATATCTTCCGTAGAAAAGAAAACAAATCCGCTTACCTGCAACAGAGGGAAGAGGCTGAACGTAAACGGCAATTCCTGTCCGTTCCCTCTTCAACCGGGACGACAACACGCATGCTCCGCTCCCTGAATGAAAGGGTCACCCGGGAACAGGCTGAAAGGCGGGCCAGGCTGCTGGCACAGATGGACAGCCTGTATGCCGGCAGTATGGAGTTGAACGGGAGGATGAACAATATGATCTCCGAATTTGAGCGGAAAAACAACGAACGTTTTACCGCACGCTACAGGGCCTTTGTCCTTGAACGGGACAATTCCTACCATATGGTGGCCGGCCTTGCCCTGTCCGTCTCCCTTCTGGCGATCATGCTGTATACCGTCATACACCGGGACCTGAACCGCCGTCTCCAATACGAGAGGGAGCTTGAACAGTCCGACAGGCGGAACAGGGAACTGCTCCGCTCACGCAAGGAGCTGATGGCCTCGGTTGCTCACGACCTGCGCGCCCCGCTGGCGGCCGTCAAAGGCTGCGCGGAACTGTTACCCTCGGAAAGCGACGTCAGCCGCAGGAGTGGCTATCTGGACAACATCCTGCACTCGGCCGATTACATGCTCGGCCTGGTAAACACGCTGATGGAATACCACCGGATGGATGAAGGCGAAGTTCGCTCCAATGACACGCTCTTTAGCCTAAAAGCCCTGTTCGAGGAAATAGCGGACAGTCATCGACTTATCGCCAGACAGAAGGACCTGGCGTTCACCGTATCCCTCTCAGGCTTGGACGTCGTCGTCTGCTGTGACAGCTCGCATATCCGGCAGATAGCCGGCAACCTGCTGTCCAATGCCCTGAAGTTCACACCCCACGGGGAGGTGCGCCTTGAGGCGGAATACTTGTATGGGGAACTTAGCATCTCTGTCCGGGATACCGGCGTGGGAATGAGCGCTGAGGAGAAAGAACGGATATTCGGGGCGTTTGAAAGGCTGGACAACGCGCGTAATATTCCAGGGTTCGGACTGGGGCTGGCGATCACGGCTCGGCTCGTGTCTGAAATGCGGGGCCGTGTAGAGGTAAAGAGCGCTCCCGGTGAAGGCAGCCGCTTCTCCGTTTTCCTTCCCGTACCACCGGCCGGACAGTCCGCCCCTCTGGAAGAGAAGGTGTTTCCGGCCTGTGAATTGCTCGGTGGCACCCGTGTGCTGGTCATGGATGACGACCGTATCCAGCAGGGGATCACCCGGGAGATGCTCTCCCGCAGCCGGATTCACTGTGACTGCTGCACGGATGTCCGGGAACTGATGGACTGCCTGAAAAGTCAGGAGTACGACCTTCTGCTGACCGACATACAGATGCCCGGTGCGGACGGCTTCTCGATCCTTGAACTGCTGAGGGGCTCAAACATCCCCCGGGCAAGGGAGATTCCGGCCATAGCCGTCACGGCACATTCCGACAGGGAAGAGGAATACCTCTCCGCAGGTTTCGCCGGATGTATCCATAAGCCTTTCTCCGCGGAAGGGCTGGTGACCGCCATCATGCGGGTCATAAAAGGGAACGGGAAAGAGTGGAGGCCGGACTTCTCCCTCCTGCTTGCCGGAGAGGACAACCGGCAGGAAATGCTGGGGCTGTTTGTCAGTGAAAGCCGCAAGGACATCGAAAGGCTGTCGGCCGCCGTGAAAGAAAAGGACAGCCGGGAAATCATTTCCATCCTCCACAGGAGCCTGCCACTGTGGGAGACGGTGCGTCTGAACTATCCGGTAGCGGACCTGTGGGTGCTGGTCAAATCCGACGCGGGCCAATGGGAGGAAGAGGAATATGTGAAAATAGAAAAAATAATCGGTGCCGTCAGGGAACTGATATCCTATGCGGAACTGATGCAGAAAGAGGGAAAGGAATGAAAACGATACTGATTTTGGAAGATGACGTGATTTTCAGCCGCAGCATCGGCAACTGGCTGAAGAAGAAAGGGATGGCGACCGAACATGCCGCGACGCTGTCGGCTGCCCGCAAGGCCCTTTCCGCAAGGGAGTTCGACCTTGTCCTTGCAGACCTCCGCCTGCCGGACGGGAACAGCACCTCCCTGCTGGAATGGATGAACGAGAGGTTCTACGCCACCCCGTTCCTTATCATGACCAACTACGGGCAGGTGGAGAACGCGGTGGAAGCCATGCAGCTGGGGGCGGTCAATTACCTGTGCAAGCCTGTCCAGCCGGACAGGCTGCTGGAAGCCATCGGGAAGATATTCAGCCGTCCCCGACATGACGGGAACGAATTCTATCGCGGGGAGAGTGCCAAAGCGCGGGAAATGTACCAGCTAGTGGGGCTGGTGGCACGTTCCGACATTTCCGTGCTCATTCGGGGAGCCTCCGGTACGGGGAAGGAGCATATCGCCCGCGAGCTGCATGAACAAAGCCACCGTAGGGACAAGCCCTTCGTCCCGGTGGACTGCGGGACCATCACGGGTGACCTTGCCAAATCCGAATTTTTCGGACACCGCAAGGGGACGTTCACCGGTGCCTACGGTGACAGGTACGGGCTGTTTCAAGTGGCTGACGGGGGCACGCTGTTCCTTGACGAGATCGGCAACCTTTCCCCCGAGACACAGATGCTCCTGCTACGTGCCCTGCAGGAAAGACGCTACAAGCCCGTCGGCTCCACCCAGGAATACACCTTTGACGTCCGTCTGGTGGCCGCCACGAACGAGAACCTGGAGAGGGCGATATCCGAAGGACGTTTCCGGGAGGACCTGTTCCACCGCCTGAACGAGTTCACCATCAATGTCCCCCCTCTCTCGGAATGCGGGGAGGACATCCTTCCGCTGGCGGAGTTCTTCGTGAAGCATTTTTCAGAAAAGCACCGTAAGCCCGTACGCGGGTTCAACAGCCTGGCCGCGGCCTCATTGCAGAAATATCCCTGGCCCGGTAATATACGCGAGCTGAGAAACTGCATCCAACGTGCCGTCCTGCTCTCTGCCGACGGATGGATCTCACCGGAGGAACTGAATCTGGACCTCGCCGTCGGACGGGAGGAAACCGCCCCCATTCCGGAGGAAAAGGAAAAACAGCTGCTTCTCAGGACCCTTGAAGAGGCGGAGGGCAACCGTGCCCGTGCAGCCAGGATACTCGGCATCAGCCGGACTTCCCTGTACGAGAAACTGAGAAAATATCGGATTATATGAGCGGGCCGTTGTACAATACGGGCCAGCTCCGTGAGTCTCCTTCCGGAACCACAGCGAAATGAGAGTGTCATACAAGCGGCCGGACATGGTTTACATAAAATGTACATCCGCCTTACAGTTATTGTAAAGCGGTGTACATTTCTTTTTTTGAGCCTGTTTTCAACTGATATTTTTATCATGCTGAATATCTGACTATTAACAAGAAAATGCAATAGGCATCCACCGGATGGCATCATATTCGCCTTTAATATTCTGTCGTAAGGCATGAATTGTTAAACTAAAGTTTGAGCATATGAAAACATCAACAACACACCGCCTGCTGAACCATCTCCAAGAAGCCGTCCTGGAAGGAAAAAATGCTATGGAAAACGTATTGTCATCCGCCTACGATGAATTTTCAGACCATCTGGCCTCCCTGGCGGAAAGCGGGCTTCCCATCCCCAAGAGGCTGCGCCGCCTACGCCACATGGAGACGGAACTGGACGCCTATATGAATATGGCCGGAAGCGGGGTTGACAGCCGGACACATATCTATCTGATGAAGGCATCCGGCCTTGTCAGGACGGAGATAGAACTGTTGCATTTCGCGCTTCGGTATCCCGAATGCCGCGATACCGTTCCCGATACCGACAAGGGACGGACAGGCCTGTTCTCCCTTCGTTGGAAAGGTTCCTTGGTGAACCTGATGGAACTGATCGCCTCACTGCACTACCTGGGAGTGATAACAGACGGCAACGGCAACCGCCAGTCATTCGCCTCCCTGGTGGCGGCATTCGAGGAGTTCCTGCATATCCGAATCCCCAAGCCCTACGATTTGCGTGCGGACCTTGCCAGACGTAAGAAAACCCTCTCGGTACTGCTCCCAAAACTCCGGGAAGCCTTTGAAAAGAACATCATAAACTGCGGGATCGGGAACGGATGACAGGGAGGAAAATCCCCTGTCATGAATAGTCATCTCCTGTCACGAATAGTCACCTTCCGAAATTAGGCCGGTATACGAATTATCATTTACTTTGCCTCCGGTAAAAACATCAATAATATGGCTAAGATCAAACAGGCGTACAAGAAAGAGAAAACGGCCGTCTCCCGGACATGAAGAGGGGGCCGCAGTCCGAAGGAATCCTCCGAGCTTCATTCCTTTTACTACGGATTCCGTCTGAACGAGCTCCAGAACATCGAGTTCGAGCGGCTCTATGAGAATTCCGGTGCCGTAACCAAGTCGCAGTTCATCCTGTCGGCCATTTTCGACAAGCCGATGAAAGTGGTGAAAATCGACAAGGTTGCCACGGACTATTACATCAAGCTCACCAACCTGCAGAGCGAGTACCGCCGCGTCGGGGTGAACTACAACCAGGTTGTCAAGGCGGTCCACAGCGGGGAACTGACCGAAAAGAAAGCCCTCGCCCTGCTTTACAAGTTGGAACAGCTGACCGTGGAGCTCGTATCGTTGAACAAGGAAATCATCCGTCTTACCAAAGAGTTCGAACAATGGTTGCAAAGATAACATCCGGTGCCGCCATCTACGGGGCGCTGTATTACAATCAGGAAAAAGTGGAGAAAGGGAAAGCGCGGACACTGGCATGAAACCGCGTGATGGAGACACCGGATGGAAAGGTCGGCATCGCCGAATGCATGCGCAGCTTCGAACCTTACCTTGCCGTGAACCGCCGGACGGAAAAGCCGGTGATCCATCTCTCGCTCAATCCCCATCCCGATGACGAGCTTTCCGACGAACAGATGGAAGCCATCGGGCGGGAATACATGGACAGGCTCGGATATGGCGACCAGCCTTACGTTATCTTCCGCCATGACGACAACGCGCGTCCCCACATCCACATCGTCTCCCTGCGTATTGATGAACAGGGAAGAAAACTGAGGGATTACAAGGAATGGGAACGTTCGGCGGACATCTGCCGGGAGCTGGAAAGGAAATACGGCCTGCTGCAGTCACGCGGGGAGGAATACAGGATTTCCCGGCCGATGACCGCGGTGGACCATACGAAAGGCGATCTGAAACACCAGATCGCGGGTGTGGTAAAACCGGCCGTGCAGAATTACCGCTTCCAGTCGTTCAAGGAGTTCAGGGCACTGCTCGGACTTTTCAACGTGACCGTGGAGGAAGTGCATAAGGTCGTGGACGGGAAACGCTGCGACGGCCTGGTCTATGCGGCGACCGACGAGAATGGAAAACGTACCGGGGTCGGAATCAAATCCAGTGATATCGGTAAAAGCGTGGGATACCGTGCCCTCCAAAAGAGGTTCTCACAAAGCAGGGCATGGATGAAAAAGCATCCCCTGCCGGAAAAGACAAGGGAACACATCCGCACGGCACTCTGCCGGGATACCCGTGAAGGGTTCCTGCACGAGCTGGCAGGCAAAGGCATCGTGCCCGTACTCTGGGAGAACGGGGCGGGCGTAATCTACGGCGTGACCTATATAGACCATAATACCAAGGCGGTCTTCAAGGGATCGGCACTCGGCAAGGAGTTCTCCGCTTCGGTTATCAACCGGAAATACGGCACGCTCCCGTCCGTCTCCGACAAGCCGGCTTCAGGACAGGAACCGCCCGTGAATACGGACACAAGGGAGGCAGGGCTTGCGGAAGGCCTGCTGGATCTCTTCTCCATGGAATCCTGTCCCTACCCGTCTGAGGACATCCCCCGGAATGTTTATGGAAAGAAGAAAAAGAGGAAAGGGCGGAAAGGTCCGCGGATCAACTAACGAAGTATTCACATATAACAACCCATCATACCCTATATGGCACAAGAAGATTCCAGAGGGCTCGGCAAGACCATCGACTTCATGCGGGCGGTCAGCATCCTGCTTCTCGTGATGAACATCTATTATTTCTGCTATCCGTTCTTCCATACCGCCGGTTGTACCAACGGCATGGTGGACAATATACTGCTGAACTTCCAACGTGACACAGGGCTGTTCACCAGCTCCCCCGTGACCAAATGCTTCAGCCTGATGTTCCTTTTCTTCTCCTCGATGGGCGCCAAAGGGCGGAGGGTCCCGGAGATGACATGAAGGCGTATCGGCTGCTACCTGGCAGCCGGGCTGCTCCTCTATTGGGGAAGCGAGCTTTTCCTCACCGCCGGCTGGAGTGTCCCGCTCACCACCCTTGCGTATGTGTCCGCCCTTACCTCCGGATACATCAGCCTGCTCACCGCAGGCATGTGGACCGGGCGTCTTTTAAAGGAACACCTGATGGATGACGTCTTCAATGAGGAGAACGAGTCCTTCATGCAGGAGACCCGCCTAATCACCAACGAGTACTCGGTGAACCTGCCCACACGGTTCTATTATAAGAAGAAATGGCATGATGGGTGGATCAACGTCGTATTGCCCCAGAGGGGCTGCATAGTGGTCGGATCACCGGGCAGCGGGAAGAGCTACTGTGTCATCAACCAGTTCATCAAGCAGCAGATAGAGAAAGGCTATGCGCTTTACTGCTATGATTTCAAATTTCCCGACCTGAGCCTTATCGTCTATAACCATCTGCTCAAGAACAAGGACAAGTACAAGGCGAACGTTCAGTTCTACGTGATCAACTTCGACGATCCGCGGCACAGCCACCGCTGCAACCCTATCAACCCAGCATTCATGTCCGACATCGCCGACGCCTATGAGTCAGCCTATGTAATAATGTTAAATTTAAATAAAACCTGGATACAGAAACAGGGTGACTTCTTCGTGGAGAGTCCGATCGTATTGTTCGCCGCCATCATATGGTATCTTAAAATCTACGAGAACGGGAAGTACTGTACCTTTCCCCATGCCATCGAGCTGCTGAACAAGCCCTACTCGGACATCTTCACCATCTTGACCTCGTACAGGGAGCTGGAGAACTACCTCTCGCCTTTCATGGACGCCTGGAAAGGCGGGGCGATGGAGCAGCTCCAGGGCCAGATCGCAAGTGCCAAGATCCCGCTCTCACGCATGATCAGCCCCTCGCTCTACTGGATTATGAGCGGGGACGACTTCACACTGGACATCAATAACCCGGACGCCCCCAAGGTCTTGTGCGTGGGCAACAACCCGGACCGGCAGAACATCTATTCGGCGGCCCTTGGGCTGTACAACGCCCGTATCGTCAAGATGGTGAACCGTAAGGGAAAGCTCAAGTGCTCCATCCTGGTGGACGAGGTCCCGACGATCTATTTCAAAGGGCTCGACACCCTGATAGCCACGGCCCGCAGCAACAAGGTGGCCGTCTGCCTGGGCGCGCAGGATTTCAGCCAGCTGGTACGCGACTACGGTGAAAAGGAGGCGCGCGTCATCCAGAACACCGTCGGCAATGTCTTTGCCGGGCAAGTGTTGGGGGAAACGGCCAAGAACCTTTCGGAACGGTTCGGGAAGGTGCTCCAGCAGCGCAAGTCCGTCAACATGACCCGTGAGGACACATCGACCAGCATCAGCACCCAGCTGGACTCGCTGATACCGGCCTCGAAAATATCCAACCTCTCCCAAGGCATGTTCGTGGGAAGCGTCTGCGACAGCTTCCAAGAGAAGATGGAGCAGAAAATCTTCCACTGCGAGATCGTTGTGGACAACGCGAGGGTGGCGGCAGAGACGAAAGCCTACAAACCGATCCCCGTGATTACGGACTTTACCGGCAGGGACGGCAAGGACCATATGCGGGAAGAGATAGAGCGTAACTACTACCGCATCAAGGAGGAGGTGGGCGGGATCATCCAAAAGGAGCTCCGCCGCATAGGGAACGACCCGGACCTGAAACATCTGCTGGAAACGGAAGATGACGGGTAACAATAGTTTTAACCATTCATTTTAATTTATCGAATCATGGAAAAGAAGAAAAACAGCGCGGGCTGTCTGCCCGGCAAACCCTGCTTCCCTTGGGTGGGAGGCAAGAGAAGACTGCTTCCGGTACTGATCCAGTCACTGCCGGAAAATATCACGGAAATGGAAACCTATGTGGAACCTTTGTCGGGGGAGGAGCCCTGTTCTTCTGACTGAGACAGACCTATCCGCATATCCGTTGCGTGATCAACGACTCGAACGAGAGCCTGGTGAATGTCTACCGTGTCATACGCGACACGCCGGAAGAACTGGTCGGACTGCTTGCCGGCATCCAGGGTGAATACCACGCCCTTCAGGGACGTACAGAGAGAAGGGACTATTTCATGGAAAAGCGCAGGGTCTTCAACGAAGAGCACCCGGATGGTATCACACGTGCCGCCCTTTTCATTTTCTTCATGCGCACCTGCTATAACGGCATCTATTCGGTCAACCGCAAGGGCAGGCTCTCGGTAACCTTCGGTACGGGCAGCCGCGCCAGGATACTGGAGGAGGAACTGATCCGCTTCAACCACAAGCTGCTGCAGGGCGTCGTCATCCTGGACGGGGACTACCGCCAGACGGAAAAATACGCGGGAGAGAAATCGTTCTTTTATTTCGACCCGCCCTACAAACCCGTCAATGAGGCCGGTGCCTGTACCTCCTACATGCCGGACGACTTCGATGACGACTCCCAGATAGAACTGGCCGGATTCTGCAAGGACTTGGGAGAGAAAGGAAGCAAATGAATGCTCTCCAACTCCGATCCCCGTCAGAAGAACCCGGAGAACACCTTCTTCGACGACCTGTACGCCGGCTTCCATATCCAGCGGCTGAGCATCTTCCGCTCGGTTTGTTCCATAGCCGAGAAGAGGGAGACGGTCAACGAACTGCTGATCCGTAACTATTAAAGCCGGATATTCTTGATTGTATAAAGGAGCTGTCCAAAACGTCAGCTCCTTATTCATTTACTTACAGTCTGTAAGTATCCCCGAAAATATCATTCAATAAATTTGAGATTATTACTTTTTCTATCAGGGACAACAGCTTACAGCTGCCTTCCTCTTTTTCAACCCTCCCGGGTCTTTGCCTTCTGTCGCACCGACATCCACCCCGACCGGACTCTTTCCTGCAGGAACTCGTTCAAATCCTTGTGTGGCAGATAGTGTACGGCCTTGTCAGTTACTTTTTCGCACAGCCTTCCGATCTCCTCCACCGCCTTTCTGCCGGTTTCATCATTATCCAGGAAGCAACAGACCTGTCCGTAACTTTTAAGGATATCCACGGCTTTGGGCAGGTTGGCCACAGAATTGAGCACCACGCAGTCCGGCACGGCTTGCCCTTCCTTCAAGGCCAGGTACGAGAGATAGTCCATGAACCCCTCGAAAACCAGCACCGATGACTGCCGTCTATCCACTGCATTATGGCTGACATGCGTGATATCCTTGGGAGAGACCGCTCCTTTGAAGTACGGGTTACGTATCTCAATCCCCCCTTTCCTGTTTTTGAAACCGACCGCGAAATACCATTTGCCGCGCATGCGGTAATGTACCTCCACGCATTCCCTTGAGGCGATATCGGATGGAATCCCCCTTGTCCCGAGATAATCCAGCAGGACGGTGTTCTTAAGAGGTGAGACGCGCAGTTCCTCAAAGGCCGATGCCACAGTCCGTCCTTTCGCAGGAGAAGGAACCGGCCTGAACGCCGGAAAATCGCTCCCGATCCTCTGCAATACGGTCGGGATATCCGTCACCCCGTACAGCTTTTGTGCCAGGTCGATGATACTGCCTCCGGTCCCCTCCCCGAAATCATGTCACAGGTTCAAGGAAAGGCTGACCTTGAATGACGGGGTACGCTCCTGCCTGAAAGGCGAAAGGTACCATACACTGTCCCCCTGTCTTCTGACAGGCGAGAATCCCGCCCGCCCGAGGAAATCCTCCAGCGGAATCTTCTTTACTTCCTCGATGTTCATCGCTCGCTTGTTTTACAGGTTATTTAAAAGACGGCCATGAGAGCGGGTCCAGCGAGATGCCGTCCTTCCTTAATTCAAAATGCAGGTGGTTGCCGGTCGCCACTCCCGTATGCCCGACATTCCCGATATGCTGCCCGATACGGACATGAGTGCCCGTCCTTACATGCAGCCTGTCCATATGCGCGTACAGTGTCGAGTATCCTCCCGCATGCCGGACATGTACGAACCAGCCGTAACTCCGGCTGTAGCGTGCTTCGGCAACCCTGCCGTTACCCGCACTGTACACCGGAGTGCCATAAGGCGCGACCAGGTCCACCCCCTGGTGGAACAGTCTCCTTCCCTTTACCGGATGCATCCTCATACCGACGTGGACGAGACCCTGAAACGGGTGTATCTTCTGTCAAGGGGGAAAAGCACGGGATAATCCGTCAGGAGAATGAGGCTACGTCGGGACCTTCAAGGAACCGTTCACTTTACATCAGTACCGGTGAAATGTCCCTTTAACAATTCACCCTTGTTTCCGCCAGCCGTACCGTCCCCCCTCACACAGGAGGAGACTGACAAAAGGTGACAATACATGACTATCAATGACAACTTTCTCATAATCAGAATATTTTAAGACGAAGATAGTAATTTTATCTCCCGAAACGATTTATCCACTTTAAAATTAACAGTTATGGAAGAAGTAAAACCGACTGCCACAGGCAGCGAAAACGCCACCCAGGAACAGGGTTACCTGATGGCTTACGACAAGAAGGAACAGAAGGCGAAAGGTGTCAAGGGCATCGCGGCAAACGGAGAGCTGGAGACGCTCGAGGCCAATGAAACGAACAAGGACCAGTTTATCCGCGTGGACCGACATGGGAATTTCTTCACCAACTTCGGAAAGAACTTCATGTACCAGTACAACCATCCGACACGCTATGCGCTGTACCGGATGGAAGAGAAGACCCCGGTGGAGGAAGCCAAGCGTAGGATCGAGCAGGCACAGCTCCCCGAAAACGAGTCCTTAAGACGCGAGCTCTCCCGGGATAACCGGATCTACAACAACCACCTTTTCAACGAGCGCGAGATCAACTGGCAGCAGGCCGAGCGTTACGGGCTCACCCCGGACGTGCTCAGACAGACGGGCGACATGGAAAGGCTGTTGCAGGGCAGACAGTCCGGCATAGCCTATGACATCTCCATGAACACCGAGCTGGGACGCCAGAAGGGGGATGCCAAGCTCTCGCTCTTCCGCGACGAGAATGGCCTGGCCAAATTCGACCTGCACTTTATCCGCCAGGCTCCCAAGGTGGGACAGGAATACCGGGGATACAAGCTGGAGGAGGACGTGCTGGACGCCTTGAACCGGACGGGCAATGCCGGAAGGCTGGTAGACCTGGTCGTCGACTTCCGCAGTAAGGAGACGAAACCGTGCTACCTTTCAAAAGACCCGGTTACCAACGAGATGTTCTTCCTCCCGGCGGACCAGGCCCGCTGCCCCAAGAAAATCAAGGATTATACGCTCTCGCAGCAGGAGTACGCCGACTACACGGCCGGCAAGGAGGTCCCCATCGAGTTCAAGTCCTCAAACGGGAAAATCCTGCGGACCTCCATCCAGATGAGCGCCGCCGAACGCGGGACCGAGTTCCTGTGGGAAAGAAGCACGAAGAAGCCGGAGAACAGACAGGGGCAGGAACAGAAGGGCGGCTCACCGGAGAAAACGCAGAAGCCTGAAAAGAGGACCTATGCGCGCAAATCAAAGATAACCCCGAAAATGTAACGGCATGGCATCCATAAAAGACAACATGGAACAACTGGAGGAGCTGTTCAGGCAGGACGGCGGAGGGTACCTGCTCATCGGGTACGAAACCGGCATGGACAAGCCCCATGCCGCGATTTCCTACCAGCTTTACCCTGTCAATCCGGATCAGGACGGCATGACCTACCAGTTCCTCAGCCTGCTGCATGTCGGGATGGAGACCGCCCGAATATCGGCTTTCGTCCCCGATACCCGCCTGGAGATCTACCGCTTCCCCTGTATGTCCGATGTCCCTTCCATATCCCGGGACATCCCCGTGAAGGAATACATCACAGGCAAACTGCTGCCCCATATCCAAAGGTGCGGCCTGGAACCGGTGGTGAGCGTCAACCTGCGTGACGCGGTGTTCATGAGGTCTGTCCTGAAACGGTCCATGGAACCGGGCGGACGGCTGCGGCTGACAGCCGCAGAGCTCGACCGCCTGGTGAATTTCCGCCGGCAGCAGGACGAGAAGGCGCGGCTATACGGCTATGAGCCCGCCTACAGGCTGCCCCTGCATATCGTGGAAACATCAAGGGGCATACTTGTTTTCAGTGACGGGCCGACGGGTCGGAAAGGGCTGAAGGAGTTCTACCAACACCTGGCGGACAACTACTGGTGGATACACAGCGAACCGGGACCGGTCAAACAATATGACATGCATTCCGTTCCGGCAAGCCTGGCCCCGCTGATTGACGCCTCCTGCAGAAAAGATCCCGATACCGGAAGACACGTGTACGAGTTCACGGACTCCCCGGTACGGGCGGACCTGCCCGATGAAAGAAAACTGGAGCCGGTCTTCTTTACCGACATGACACCCTCCGCTGAAGGATACCGCAACCTCACGGAGTTTTCCGGATGCGGGATGAGCGGGTGCAACGCGGATATCTACCGGTTGCTCTCCCTTACCCGCCACTTCGACCGGCAGCTCATCCTTGACCCCGCCTTTTCCTACCGGCACCAGTTCCGGGAGTTCGTGGAACGCATGGACAGCTTTCTCCGGGGAAATCCCGGCGGCGATGACATGGGAAAGATACTGGACGACATGCACGGCAAGGCGGAGCGTATCCTGAAAACGGATTTCGACGTAAGGGGGCACCGCACCCTGGAACGGCTCCTGAATGACCGCAGCGTGCCGTTCCTCATCGGGGAACACGAGGCCGATGACACTTTGAGAAGGGCGCTGCTCGAAGGGAGATGGATTTACTTCCCCGGACTGTCGGCAAAAATGCCCGGACTCCGTTACATCCATGCCGATAAGACCTGCGACCGGGTCATGGCCTATAAGAATCCTCCAGGGCTCAAACCTGTATACCAGGTCAAGGACGGCAAGATCGTCCCTTATGAGGCGGGGGCAGTAAAAACGGATAAAACGCGGGCAAAGAGAAACGGGAAGAGGAACGGAAACTATTTAAAGTTATAGACATCATGGAGCAGACCTACACAGCGATAGAGACCTTGGGCGGCTTCCTTGCCTTTACCGACACGGCCGAAGGCAGGAGAAAGCTGCGGCAGTTCCTGCAACAGACGGCCGACGCCTATTTCAATCCGGCATTCAATTCCGGAGCGTTAAGTGTCTACAGGGCCGAAGGGGAACTTGGCAACCGCCCCTGGGTCAACCCGGGGAGGATGTGGTCGGACGAGTACCCCTATGGCCCGAAGCCTCATGGCGACCAGATGGAACTCCTCTACAGAGGTGAGATGAGACCCACTGCGGAGGACTTCCGCAGTTTCTGCCATAATGCGGGCTGTGAGATAAGTGCCCGCAACGTCAATATCACGGACACCCTGGATGCCCTGGAGCGTTATGACCGCCGGGTGGAGGAGTTACAACGGATACCCGCAAAATCTGCCCGCGACAGGGAGGAATTACTGCAGACCCTCGAGACCAGGAGGCAGCTGCAGAAACTGATGGACTCCGCCTATGATGTCCGAGGACACCGGACGGCCGGGAGAATACTGGACGACCCGGCGGAGCGCGTCATCCTGGAAGGAGTCCCGCTCTACGGACCTCACAGGAGCGTACTGAAAGAGGGCCTCGGGCTGTATCTGCCGCACGAAAGCGGGAACAACCCCTCGCATGCCTACGCGTGGGTGGACCAAGCTACGGACCGGATCATCTTCGGCGGCAACCCGCCTGTGGACCGGAAAACCGTCAGGATCAGACCGGAGGTCGAGAAGAGGCTGTACAGCCCGCCAGGAAAAACACGTAAAAGGACCGGGACACGTCCCAAAATGTAAAATAAGAAACATATGACAATGGAAAAAAGCAACAGGACCGCACCCTTGAAAGTGGTGCTCCGAAATCACGGTTACCTGCTGTTCTCCGGCAACAAGGCCGGTGAGGAGGCCCTCAGGGGATATCTCCAGCGTGCCGCTGACAGGTACTTCGAACCGCATGCCCATGACGGGGCGCTGGAGATCTACGAGTACTCCGGGCGGCGCAGGGAGCTGATGCACCATATCAACGGCGGCGGACATGGCATGTCCTGCCGGGAAGGGACGGGAAAGGCGGAATACATTCCACTGAAGGCCCTCCCCGCCTGGTTTGTCGACAGCCTCGAGCCAAGGCTCTACCATGCGATGAACCCGACAGCCGACGAATACCGGGGGCTGTTCTCCAAAGTGAAGGGATATACGGGTTTTGAACTCTCCTCCAGAGCGGAGAACGAGGACATATACCGCCTGCTATCGATCAGGGAGCGTGGCTACATGAATATCCATGACCGGCCGTTCACCTATTACAGGGAGCTGCTTCCCCTGGCCGAACGGTTCGAAGAGGTGACGCAGGTGAAAGCCGCCGAGCTGTTTGACCCGCAGGCTTTCAGGAAACTTTCATCCGAGATAAGGAAAAAGGCGGACGATATCCTCCGCCGGGACTTTGACGTAAGGGGGCACCGGTCACTGGAGAAATACCTCAGTAATCCCGACACCGCCCTGCTCGTGGGAAACGTGAAGCTGGAGAACGAGCAGTTCAGGGTGCTCTCCGAAGGCCACGCCCTGTACCTTCCGGAGAATGACCGCCCCGCCTCACGGCACCTGCTCTACTGCATGGCGGATTTCATACAGCACAAATTACTGGTATCCGGTGAACCGTTCCCTGTCAGGACCTACCGGGTAAAGGACGGCATCCGTCATCCGGCAGGGCAGTGTGAGGAGTTACCAGAGAAAAGGAAAAGGACCGGACGGAAGCCTTCCGGCAGAAAATTATAAATTAAAACAGTACCACCATGTATATCGGATTCATATTGAACGGCAGGAACAACCTGGAATACTGCCGGATGCTGTCTTCTGACGCAAATGACCTGGACCGCCGGTTCGGGGAGTTCTGCTTCAGCCAGGTCAGGAAACAGCTGAAAGGGGCCTACCTGCCCGAGGAAAGTATCTACTGCATCGAGGCCGCCGATGGGGATAAGAACCGGGTGGAATCCCTTGTGCGGGATATAATCGACAGAGGCGCGTGGCCCTCCGACGACCACCAGAGGCTGCGGGATATCGGATTTGTCCATGAGACGGCCGACCCTTACAGGAGGACCGACAGCCGGGACTTTATCGTCGGCGAGCTTGAACGGACGCTCCACAACGGGAGGGCGGGCAGGCTGCTGGAAGCCTACCACGACTTCCACCAAAGCCGCGAGAAGGATACCGGCAACCGTGTGCTTACGGCCATACAGACCGGACAGGGCGTGCTGCTCTTCGACGACACAGGCCGGGGACTGGAACGGGCGGAGAGCTATCTCCAGTATAATGCGGACAACTTCTTCAGCCCGATACACCGAAATACCGACAAACTGGGCGTCTATTATTTCAGCACGGACAACGCAAGGCTGGTGGAAAAGGCGCGGGAGTGCGGCAGGATGTTTGCCCCCGACGACAGGTGCAGTTTCATCCCCGCCAGGGCGGAATTCCTCCGGGCGGATATCCTGCGGGGATGCAAGCCCGCCGTGGAGTGCGACATGTCCCCAGACCTCGCCCGATACCGGGAGATGCTGAAGACATTCAAGCTCATGGAAAATGAGACACCCTTCAACATCGGCATACTGGACAGGCTGTGCAGGACGGGGGATCTTGACGAGATACCGGAAAACAGGAACTTCAGGCATTCCTGCAGCTTTTCCTCCCTGCGCTCGCAGATGAGCCATTCCTTCCTCTCCTCACAGGCGGACACGCTGCTGGGGAATTCCATGAGACAAGCCGTCAGCGATACGGCACGGCGCATCCTGCAGAACGAATACGACGTGCGAGGATATTCGCCCACCCCGGATACGAGGCGCAGGCGGGAAAAGAAACCGGAAAAGACAGGTAAAAGAACTAACATAGGAAGATAATATGGCCTCGTGGTTGGAAAAGCTGGGACTGCAAAGAACGCGTCCCCAAAAAGAAGGGCTGAAGGACTTCTGTCTGGAACTGTGTCCGGACAACCGGATAGCCTCCTTCATGATAACGGACCATACGCCCCGGAGCGGGAACCCCTTCATCCGGTTCGTCAAGGAAGCGGCACGTAAAGCCGTACTCGAGGAAGCCCGAGGCATCCCCGACAACCTGTTGCTCTTCTATGCCGGCATCCGGAAAGAGGAGCTGCCCCCTGCCAGCGGACTGCAGGAGAAGGAACCCAGGCAGGCATGGCGTTTCATCATCGAAAACGGCGGGATCACGGACGGCAACTCCGTCCCGCTGAGACGGGCCGCCTACTTGGAGGCACACGGTGTGGAAACGGACCGCAGGAACCTGGAAGGGCTGGAACACTCGCCAGGCTACAAAGACTTCGTGGCATACGAGACCGCACGGGAACGTATCCTTCAAGGAAGGAGCGCCCGGTTCCTCGTGACCGCCGTAAAGACGGACCAAGGCGTCAGGGTGTTCAACAGGGGGCTGCACGGCCCGCGCCACCTGCACGAGTACCTGCAGGAAATAGCCGACAATTTCTACTCCCCCTGTGGAAAGGGACCGGGGACATTGTCCATATTCCGCATCGAGACCTCGTCAAAACGGCTGATGGAGATGTCCCGGCAGCCCGGACGGAGCTTCCCCGCCTCCCAGCCCGGACTGGAAGTGTTCGGAAGTTACCGTCCGGTAGCCTCCTTCGACCTCTCGCCCACGGCGGCCAACCTCGACAGGTTCGTTACGGCCGGCTCCCTGGAACTTTCCAGACGCAACCTGGATATCATGACATTGCAGGACATCGCGGAAAAGGGATACGCCCACCTGGCGCTGGAGGAGCCGTTCCGTTACAGGAGGGAGTTCGCCTCCGTGGAAAAAGAACTCGGAAGGCTATCCAGGGAAAAGGAGCTCCATCCGGACTTTCCCCTCGGGGAGAGGATGGCGGAGCTCCGGGAGACTTCCAGGAAGATCGCCGCCGCCCTGTTGGCAAGGGAGGGAGTCCGGACAGGAATGCCACGGTCGGAAACAAGGTATGCCGACAGGATATCACGCATGCTGGAGAGTCCGGCGGATATCCCGGGGGCGGCCGATACCGGCAAAAAGAGAAAACAACCCTCTTCCAAACGGAAACATGCCGAAGGAAGACAAGTAAAACTGTAAACTGCAAGCATATATGGCAACCAACAAACCACTTACCT
Organism: Parabacteroides sp. AM58-2XD; assembly: GCF_003463685.1. Classification (NCBI taxonomy): domain Bacteria; kingdom Pseudomonadati; phylum Bacteroidota; class Bacteroidia; order Bacteroidales; family Tannerellaceae; genus Parabacteroides; species Parabacteroides sp. AM58-2XD. Next base: position 12,797 of record NZ_QSDP01000032.1, on the reverse strand, counting down.
CGGAAGAGGCCGTCGACATGGGCCGCCGCGCTGTCGGCCGACGGGCATTGATGCGGACACTGAGGGACATCTTCTCGTACCGTAACCCGCTGCGGCAGTTCATGGACGCCTACCGCTTCAACGTCATCCGCTGGAGCGCGTCCAACCTCAGGGAACCGACCCTCGGAAAACGTGTCAGGCTGTTCCTCGGCACCAGAAACCCGCTGCGGATTCTCCGCGACAACTTCCGGCAGAACCGCGCGGACCTGACAGCGGACTGGGAAAGGGCGGTCATCGGCCGTATCAACCTCTCGCTGGAAGAGCTGGGGAGCATCCCGCTGCATTCCAGGCCCCGTGACCTTGCCAAAAGGCTGGACCGTGTCGGGAGGATGATAAACCGGATGACCGGCTATGAGCATTGTCCCAGCCTGCTCACGGAGAGGCTGCTGCTCTCCACCTACAGGTATATATTCATGGCTCCCCATGACAGGCGGTTCGGCGCCCTCTGCCCGGACGGGATCTGCGGGATGCTGCGGCAGAACGGCGTGCCGCCGGAGAGCCTGTATTACCAGAACTACGAAAGCCTGCTGCAAGGAAGGGAGACGGTCATCTACGAGTTCACCTCTGGCGGGAAAGGGCTACAATATCTGCGTCCCTTGGAACACGTGAGGCTGGATGCCGGCCCGGGCGGGTATGACATGCTTCCCGCCCGCCGGCCCGACAGCCCGAAGGCCCCTTCCGTTCCCCATGGGACGGAAGATGCCGTACCGCTCTCCGAAAAGGCGGAAAAAAACGGAAGGGGTACCGTAAAGGAGAAAAGAACGGTCCGGAACGCAAAAGTCAAAAAGACAAAGGCCAAAAACAAAGGCATGAGCATGTAACCAATTATTCACCTGATAAAGACAAAAATTATGAGAATCGTACTTACAGACAAACCAGCCATGGCAAGGAGCATCGCCTCCGTACTGGGCGCCCGTGAAAAGGCGGAAGGATATCTTTACGGCAACGGGTATGCCGTCACATGAACTTACGGCCACCTGCTGGCACAGGCACCGCCGTCCGCTTACGGACCCGCCCGTGTGGAACGGCAGGCGCTTCCCCTCATTCCGGTCCCGTTCCGCCTCGTTGTCAGACAAGTCAGGACGGAGGAGGGGTATGTCACCGACCCGGTAGCCACCCGGCAACTGGAAGTGCTCCGTAGGTTGCTTGAAAACGCCGACGGGCTTGTCATAGCCACAGATGCGGGGCGTGGAGGAGAACTGGTCAGCCGGGATCTTCTGGACTATCTCGGTTACCGTAAACCGGCCCTGCGCCTGTGGATATCCTCCCTGACGGAAAAGGCCATCCTGGACGGTTTCAAAAATCTGAGAGAGGACGGTGACTTCGACAACCTCGCCCTGGCGGCGAGGGCACGCAGGGAAGCGGACTGGATACTGGGCGTGAACGCAAGCATCGCCCTGGGGATAGCTGCCGGCATGGGCAACCACTCGCTCGGACGGGTACAGACTCCCACGCTGGCATTGGTCTGCCGCCGTTATCTTGAAAACAGGGATTTTGTGCCCGTGAGCTGTTTCCATCTGCAGACCGGTGTCTGCAAGGACGGGCAGAAAGTGCTTTTCACGTGTCCCCTCCGGTATGAAAGGAAAGAGGATGCGGAAAAAGCCCGGGCCAGCCTGAAGGGTAAAGGCCGCTGTACGGTCCTTGCCGTGGAAAAGAAAGAGATCATGGAGGAGCCGCCTCTGCCACATGACCTGACCGGCCTGCAGCGGGAAGCCAATACACGCCTGGGCATGACAGCCGGACAGACACTCGCCGTCGTCCAAAGGCTCTACGAAAGAGGGTGCGTCTCATATCCGAGAACCGGATGCCGCCACATTCCGGAAGACATATTCAAGCAGGCACCCACGCTCGTCGCCTCCCTTAAAGGGCATCCCCGCTTCGGAAGGCACGTGGAAAGGCTGCTCGGGAAAGGACTGAACCCTCATGCGGTGGACGGGGACAGCGTAGCAGGACACCATGCCCTTCTCATCACGGGAGAGATGCCCGAAGGACTCTCCCCGGACGAGCAGAACATCTATTCCCTGATCGCCGGAAGGATGCTGGAAGCATTTTCCGAAGGATGCGTCAAGGAGGCCATACGTGTCAGGGCCGATTACGGCGGAATGGTATTCGAGGCCGAAACCTCACGGGTGAAGTATCCGGGATGGCGGGACATTTACAACGGACCGGACATGGCGGAAGAAGGCGAATCCCTGCTGCAGTTCCATCGGGGAGAGACGCTGGCGGTATTGGAAACAGAGATACTGGAAGACAGTACAAAGCCGCAGCCACCATTCACGGAAGCCGGACTGCTGGCTGCCATGGAAAACGCCGGCGGCACGGCGGACGGTGAAAGCAAAAAGAAAATGACGGAGAGGTGCGGGCTCGGGACACCGGGCACCCGTGCAGGAATCATTGACTTGCTGGTGGCACGACGGTACGTAGAGCGTATCGGAAACCGTCTCATCCCGACCAAGAAGGGGCTGGAGATATACGGCATCGTAGGAGACAAGCTGATCGCCGATGCGGCTATGACGGCAGCCTGGGAAGAGGCGCTGCGTGAAATCGAGGAAGGAAGGCTCAGTGCCGGAAAGTTCATGAAGGGTGTCCATGAGTATGCACGGAAGATCGTGTCGGAACTGCTCGCCCTGCAGGTCGGGAACCCGGGTGTGACAAGGTGCGCCTGCCCGAAATGTGGGACAGGCAAAGTGACACTCTACGACAGGGTGGCCAAATGCGAAGATCCCGACTGCGCGTTCCATCTTCCGCGTATGTTCAACGGACGGGAGATGACAGACGAAGAGATGACACGGCTGATGGCATGGGAAGCTACCCCCTTCCTGAAATTCACCACCAAGGCGGGAAAACCCTATGAGGCGTCGCTCAGAATGGACGAGAATTACAAGGTGGAGCTTACATTCAAGGGCGACAGCAAGCGGGAGCTGTAACAGGACCGATACTGTAAGGGAAATCCATATGTCATTCGAGGCGTCTCGGACGTTACCACCTGATGCGTACCGACGGTAGTTTCCACTGAGTGAACGTTGGATTTCCTTTCCCAAAGTGACGGAGCGGAAAAAGCCAACGGCCCGCTCACGGGAAAGTTCCTTGCCGATGGCAAGGAGTTATTGTCCGTAAGGGAATGAACAGGCTGGGCCTTGGGGTACGCTATGAGGAAGATCCTACCGCAATCGCCATTCAATATCCTGTATGTAAATAATCCAGACGGCAGACACCCGTATCGAAATGTCTGTTTCCAGTCAATTTCCAAACGGAAGGCGCAAGGGCGTCTCCGAACAGCCTGATACCTCCCTGCAGTCTCGGGATAAGATAGATCACCATCTCGTCCACCATCCAGAACCTGAGCAGGCTGTCAACAAGCGGAAGTGTATCAGGGCAGGCCTCGACAAGAGCGATACCGTCCCCTTCCTCTTTCCATCGGGAGAGCGAGACGAAAGATACCGGTTCCTCAAGGTGCCGTACCGCCTTCTTCCTGATTCTGGTAATACCGTATTTGTCCCGGGAATCCTGCAACGCGGAGAGGAACTGCCGCTCCAACAGGCAGCCGTCAAGGGAGAGAAAGGCCATAAGCTGAATCTTTGCCATAAGCTGATTTTTTTATGTCGCAGGCAGGAGCAAAAAAAGCGCGGCCTTGCCCAGCCTAAAAGTGGAGCTCTGGTAAAGCTAAGAATAAAGGCTGTGCAAGCCACGCTATGACAATGCATAGCATAGCCTTACACAGAAGTCCCTTATTCTTTTGAAATTTACCAGATCCCACTTTTAGGACGTTCTGCGAACGTTATGTCTATATATCTCAAGAAAGAAGGAAAAATACTCCTTCTTTTCCCAAACTCATATTTTCGTTCCAAATATAGGAATTATTCTAAAAATCACGAAATATCGTCCGGATAATCTTCCCGTCAAGGATTGGAAAGGGTATAGTGTTTCACGACGGGCTTCCAGAAAAGCATATGACTATTAGTGACTATACATGACAATGCATGACACAGGAAAGTAACATCCCTCTTTCTTCACTATCTTGCACCCGAAATCACTAAAAAAATAAATATGGAACTGACAATTATCGAAACAAGCGCTTATCTGGAATTAAAGCGGCAGCTCAGCACGTTGTCCGTACAAGTGGAGGATCTCGCCCGGAAAATGGCTCCACCTGTCCCGGATAAATGGGTGGACGCGCAGGAGGTATGCCTGGCATTGGGAATCTCGAAGAGGTGTCTCCAGGCTTACCGTGACAGGGGACTGGTCCCCTGCTCACATATCGGCGGAAAATATTTTTACCGTGAGACGGACATACAGCAAATCCTGGAAGAAGGACTAATCAAAAACAGAAAGTAACAGATGGCGGAAATCATTACCAGGGATTCGGAGGAGTTCAAGGAACTCACCGGATGGATCAAGAGATGTGGAAGGGCACTGGAAAACGCGACAGCTCGAATCCGTCCGGGCATAGCCGACGAGCATTATCTAACGGGAGAGGAAGTCTGCGAGAAACTGCATGTATCCAGAAGGACGCTTCAGGCACTCAGGGACGAGAAGGCAATCCCGTACACTTCCATTACCGCCGCAGGAGGCAAGCTGCTATACCCGGAAAGCGGACTGTACGAGGTACTGAAAAAAAACTACAAGGACTTCAGGCGATATGCCAGATAAACAAACGGCGCGTATTCTGAACAAAAAAACTCCTTCGGCCGGATTCGAGGCTGAAGGAGTTTTTTATATAAGTTTCGGAGCTTAGTTGGCCAGCCGGTATGTGTCACCGATCTTCATGCACAGCTTGTCCGTATCTTCCCCGACTTTCGGATTGATCAGCTCGGCATAAATCTGGGTGGAAAGAATGGACTTGTGTCCCAATACCTTCTGCAAGGTTTCCAACGGCATTCCCTTTAAAATGGCCAGAACGGCAAAGGTGTGGCGTCCGATGTGCGGGGTTATCCCGGTCGAACAGCCGCATATTCTGGTCAGGACCCTCAGGCTGGATACCATGGCCTGGTATTCGCCTACGGGAAACACCTTGTCAGGCGAACTTTTCTTTTCATTGTCCCCCCTGTACTTCTCGACCAGTTCGATGGCGATAGGAAGCAACTTCACCACATAGGCCACGCCCGTTTTTATACGGTTACCCATCAGCCATGTACCACCATCGGAATCCGTATGGATATTCTTGTACGTGATCTCCTTCAGATCCGCATACGCCAAACCTGTAAAACACATGAACAGGAACATGTCACGGATGGCCCGCTGGCGCTTGTATTTCAACTTGACATGGATGATGCTTTGCAAGTCCTCCTCGGTGAGGAAAGAGCGCCGCCTGTATTCGGGCAGGCAGTTGAAACCAATGAACGGGTGAAGCCTTATCCAGCCTCTTTCCTGGGCGGTATACATCAGCCATTTCAGGGTGTTGACCCGGCAGAAAGCCGTCGAGTTCGCCAGGGCGCATGTCCCGAGCATCCAGTTATAATAGTCCTCGATGAACTTCTTGTCAAGGTCGGCGATGGCTATATCCTCGATGCGCCTCTTCTCTTTGAGGAAAAGCAGCAGATTCTTGTAGTCGGCCACCAACCCGCGATAGGTGCTTGCCGCCTTTTCCTTGCCTATCTTTTCCTTGTAGGAGGCAAGCTGTTCCCTGAACAGTCCCATAAGGGTGTGATAATCGTCTCCGAAACCAAGATAGCGGTTGTAGACACTTTTAGCCGTCACCAGGCTGTCATGGTCACAGACATACTGGTAATGCCTTGTGATCTGGGCCTTGATATTGTCAAGTTCCTGGTTCAGCCGTCTGGCCTCATCGGATTTTCCCTTCGCCCTCTTGGCCTTGGCATCCCATAATGCCAGTGAAACTTCCCGCTTGCAACTGAAGCAGGCGGTGGTCTTGTTGATGGTTATACGTCCCATAATGGGCACCTTACCGTCTTTCAATGATTGGTTCTTGGTGTAAAACAACACGGAAAATGTACTTCTCATAAACTCACTTCTTTTAGTTACAAAATTAATAAATATCGAGCTTTTTGAAGTTATGAAAAGTAACGCAATGCATTGAAAAATAATTGTTTATATCCCTTGAAATATCCGTATTTGCAAGGTAACGGATAAGTAACGGAAGTCGCAGCAAAACATGCCCTATAATGCTCGCTTTCTCTACCAACAACCAAAAACAGAAATCAATAACTATTTGATTGTTAATTGGTTTTCGCTACCTCTGCAAACTGTGGAAAAACACTTAGTTTCTAATGACGAAACATATATGCTTTGAAAAAGCCTTCAGTATAGTTTTTCTCTCCTCACAATTCTTTGATCTTATGAAGTACCTCCATTTTTCCGAAGAGGATCAGCTTGTCGTTGGCTTCCAGCACCAGATCATCGGTCAGTGGGTCGACCACATAGTATTCTGTTTGTTTCAATCCGATCAGGTTTCGTACTTCTTTGGCTCGTTCTACTCCGACCAGGCGGATGCCGAAGTTCGTTTGGAAGTCGATCGTCTTTAGCGTCTGTCCGACTAAAGCTCCCGGTGTCTTTATTTTATACAAATGATGTGTTTCCGTTACCTGATACCAACGCTGGAACAGGTCGCCCAGCAAACTCTGGGAGGCATAGGTTGCCGCATAATCCTGTTCCGGACGAATGATTTCCGATACACCGATCGAGCGGATCACCGTCTCATGAATGGGAGAGATCGAACGGACGATCAACCTGCTTGCATCCAGGCTCTTCAATAAGGCGACAGTCTGTACCGATGTTCCGAAATTCTTGCCGTAAGTAACGAAGATGGCATCCATTTCGCTCAACGGCAGTGTATTTAGTGCATCCCTGTCAGTCGTATCGAGGCTGACAGAACCGGAGATCGTTTGTTTTACGGCCTCCACTTTATGCAGGTTCAGATCGACACCTATCACTTCATCGCCGATACGGGTGAGATTTTCCGCGATAGCGCGTCCCAGATTTCCTAATCCTATAACCAGAAATTTCATAAGGCATTACATATTACATTAATATATTTTCCTGGGGATATGTGTAATCCCTCTTTTTGTACTCTCTCATAAAGCTGACTATGAATGTCAGTACCCCGATACGTCCGATTAACATCGTACAGATGATAATCAACTTTCCGGCCATGGAAAGCATAGGGGTGAAGTTCAGACTCGATCCCACCGTACTCAAAGCCGAAACAACTTCGAATGTAAGTGTAAACACCGGTGTCCCTTCTTCCGTATAAGACAATATCCAGACAGCCAGCGAGGCAAAGATGAAATAGAAGACAATCGTTGCGAAAGCCCGGCGGATAGTGGCGGGAGATATCTCACGTTTGCGAACTTCAACCTTTTCCTTTTCACGGGATACATTCAATGCCGTGGCAATAGCTACAAAAACGGTCGTTACTTTTAAGCCGCCACCGGTCGACATCGGAGCAGCCCCGATAACCATCAGGATAAGGGTCAGCATCAGCGTTACCGGACGAAGCGCATCCATATTTGCCACGGTGAAACCGGCCGTTCGGGGTGTCACGGCACCGAGCAGCGAATCAGCCAGCTTCCCTTTCAGAGGCAGGTCGGCCAACGTATTATTCATCTCAAAGAGGAAATAAAAGAACATACCTCCGACGATCAGGACCAGCGTACTTATTACTACTATATATGTATGGATATTGATGATACGGGGTGTGTGGATATAATGTTTCTGTTGCCCGATAGCTATCATAAAAGTGTTAACGATGAAATGCCTTAGCAGTTTCAGATAATTGAAAACGATCGGGAATCCCAGGCCTCCGAAGATGATTAACAGGGAAATCCATACGTGCAGATTGTAGTTATGGGCCACTATCGGATCACACATATTGCCGCTCAGTGTGGAAATACCGGCATTACAGAAGGCAGAAACCGCATGAAAGATAGCAAAGAAGATGTTATCCTGCGTAGTGGCTCCCGGCAACACGCCTCTGATATCCATATATATAAAGTAGGCCCCGATCCCTTCGATAAAGAAAGTAACGAACAGAATATTCAGGATAACGCGGAACAACCCACCGATACGGTCTTCGTTCAGCATATCTTTCAGAACCAGTTTGCTGGTGAAAGAAGAATGCCCCATGAAAGAAAGGGCAAAGAAACTGGTAAAAGTCATTACTCCGATTCCGCCGATTTGTATCAGGAGCATAATGATAACGTGCCCGATATGTGTAAAAGTAGTCGCTACGTCAACCGTAGTCAGTCCCGTTACACAGACAGAAGTCGTTGCCGTAAACAGCGCATCGACAAAATGGATCGGGCGGGTTGTTGCGTTCGGCAGCATCAGCAATCCGGCTCCGATCAGGATTACGAATATGAAACTCAGCAGGAACAGCAGTGACGGTTGATACGTGTTTGCATAAGTGTGAAAGTCTGCCGTGACAGATGGATCATACTGAGCAATAACATCAGCGTATAGACAAACAACGGCTTCGACAGGAAATCGAGGTATGGCAGTGACTGCTGAATCACCTCTCTGAAAAATACCTTTGCCGACAATACGGCAAACAGCAGAAAGTAGATGCCGATATCCAGATATAAGAGCTTTTCCTGTATGATCTCACCGAACCGGACGATGTAGCGGAGCGTGATACCGATAAAAAATGCCAGTAAAATATAAATGCGGCTCAGATATAAATGATGTATGGTTTCGCTTGTCTGCTGGAACCCGAACTGGTAGATCAGTACGAATAAGGAAGCGATAGATGCCAGAAGAATGAGGCCTTCCGCGAATATATTCAGGATGCCTTTCATGTTCGCCCAGTACATCCGGCATGTGAACTGTATATGTTTTATATCCATTTTCAAGTATAATCTGCAGCAAAAGTATTAATAAAAGTAGTTGGAGGACAGAATAGTTCAGAAAGTTTAGATAAAGCATGTTAAAAAGAGAAAGATCAACGGTTTATCACAATATTGTTTTGTTTACATTATGGGCGATAAATGTTATTGTATGAGGTAAGATAGTAAATTGTCAGATAAATAAGCTGTTATAAATATTGAAAAAATGATTCTGTGTGTTTTGTATATTGGATAAATGTTTATATTTGCAACTGTTTAACGTAATATTATGGAAACACATATGGAAAATAACAAGATGCTTTACTCGCATGTGTCTGTTGATTGCGTGCTGCTGGGCGTAAACGAAGATAAATTATGCGTACTGCTCGTAGAGCGGAAAATAGACAAGAGTGACGAAAAACATTATAAGCTACCCGGTAGCCTGATTTTTGAGAACGAAGATCTGGACACGGCTGCTTACCGTGTATTTAATGAAGCTACAGGTTTGAAACGCGTACCTTTGAAACAGTTCCGCAGTTTTGGCTCTCCTTCACGTACGAAAAATAAAGATGATATGCAGTGGCTGGAAAACGCTATGAAGCTGAAGATCGAACGGATCGTAACCGTAGCTTATCTGGCATTGAGTAAGATCGGACGGAAGTCGAACCCGACCAATAAATATAATTCACTGGCCTGGTTCTCTGTCGACGCACTGCCTTCTTTGCCATTCGACCATAAAGAAATCATCGAGGCCGCTGTGGAGGAAATACGTGAATGGGTTGAAAAGGAGCCATCCATCATTTTCGATTACCTGCCTTTGAAATTTACAGCCTATCAGCTGCGTCGTACGTACGAGATCATATATAATAAGGAAATGGATGTCCGTAACTTCCATAAGAAAATGGGGTCGCTGGAATATATCGTACAGACTGACGAGATCGAAACAGGAGTTGCTCACCGTGCCGCCCGTTATTATCGTTTCGACAAAGTGAAGTATAATAAGTTGCATTCGAAATTTAATAAGAATTAATCAGTGAATATATGTATTTGTTAGGTTGTGACATAGGTAGTTCTTCTGTGAAGGCCTCGATTGTAGATGCCAATTCGGGATTAACTATCGGGGCGGATTTCTATCCGAAAGAGGAAGCGCCTATTAAAGCTGTAAAACCCGGTTGGGCGGAACAGGAGCCGGATGATTGGTGGAAGTATCTGAAGGAAGCCATTAAAGGAGCGATTGCGAAAGCCGGTATTCAGGGAACCGATATCAAAGCGATCGGTATCTCTTACCAGATGCACGGACTTGTGCTGGTCGATAAGAAGATGGAGGTGCTGCGTCCTTCTATCATCTGGTGCGACAGCCGTGCCGTACCTTATGGAGACCGTGCGTTTAAAAATATAGGGGAGAAGCAATGCTTGTCCCACCTGTTGAATTCGCCGGGTAATTTTACCGCATCCAAACTTGCCTGGGTAAAAGAGTTTGAACCGGAGTTATTCCGTTCCGTTCATAAGTTCATGCTGCCGGGTGACTTTATCGCCATGCGGATGACAGGGGATATCGTAACGACCGTGTCCGGTTTGTCGGAAGGTATCTTCTGGGACTTTAAGAACGAACAGGTTTCTGAAGACCTGATGAACTATTTCGGATTCAGCAACGACCTGATACCTGAGATACGTCCGACATTCGGTTTGCAGGGGGAACTGCTCGGTTCCGTTGCAACAGAACTGGGGTTGAAGAAAGGGACACCTGTGACTTACCGTGCCGGCGACCAGCCAAACAATGCTTTGTCGCTGAACGTATTGAATCCGGGTGAGATTGCTGCAACTGGTGGTACTTCCGGTGTGGTGTACGGTGTAAACGGAAAAGTGAATTTCGATACCTTGTCGCGGGTAAATACCTTTGCCCATGTAAATCATTCTGCGGATCAGACAAGGTTGGGCGTATTACTTTGTATCAACGGGGTGGGCATTCTGAATTCCTGGGTGAAGAAGAATGTGGCGCCCGAAGGAATCGGTTATCCGGAGTTGAACGAACTGGCTGCCGGTATCCCTGTCGGATCGGAAGGACTGTCCATTCTGCCGTTTGGTAATGGAGCCGAACGTATGTTGCAGAATAAGCAGATCGATTGTTCGATACACGGGCTGAATTTTAATATTCATAGCAAAGCCCATATTGCCCGTGCCGCTCAGGAGGGCATCGTGTTTTCTTTCAAATACGGAATGGATATCATGAACGAGATGGGAATCGATATAGATGTAATCCGTGCCGGTAGTGCCAATATGTTCCTGAGTCCGGTCTTCCGTGATACTTTGTCGGGTGTGACCGGAACGGTGATCGAGCTGTTCGATACGAACGGTGCCGTAGGTGCTGCTAAGGGAGCCGGTATCGGTGCCGGTATTTATCAGTCGGCCGAAGAAGCATTTGCCTCCCTCAAGAAAATCGATGTGATTGAACCCGACGGACTGAAGGCGGACAAATATTGTGCAGCTTACAGCATATGGAAAGAACGGCTGGACAAGCTGATGTGTGAGAATAACATACCAATGTAATATAAATCATTAAACAATTAATTTCATGGACTTTTATAAAGGTGAAAAAGAATTCTTCCCGGGAATAGGAAAGATTCAGTTTGAAGGACGCGATTCAAAGAATCCGATGGCATTTCATTATTATGATGAAAACAAGGTGGTAATGGGTAAAACATTGAAAGACCATCTTCGTTTTGCGATGGCTTACTGGCATACATTATGTGCCGAAGGCGGTGACCAGTTTGGCGGAGGAACAAAATCATTCCCCTGGAATGCAGCTTCCGACCCGATCAGCCGTGCCAAATATAAGATGGATGCAGCTTTCGAATTCATGACTAAATGTAGCATTCCTTATTACTGTTTCCACGATGTGGATGTGGTGGACGAAGCTCCTACACTGGTTCAGTTTGAGAAAGACTTGCAGACAATGGTGGAACATGCCAAAGGCTTGCAACAGGCAACCGGAAAGAAACTGTTATGGTCTACCGCCAACGTATTCAGTAACAAACGTTATATGAACGGTGCTGCAACCAATCCTTACTTCCCTGCACTGGCTTGTGCCGGAACACAGATTAAGAATGCTATCGACGCTTGTATCGCCTTAGGTGGCGAGAACTATGTATTCTGGGGTGGTCGTGAAGGTTATATGACCTTGCTGAATACAGATATGAAACGTGAAAAAGACCATCTGGCTATGATGCTTACCATGGCACGTGACTATGGCCGCAAGAATGGTTTCAAAGGCACGTTCCTGATCGAACCGAAACCGATGGAACCGACAAAACATCAGTACGACGTAGACTCGGAAACGGTTATCGGCTTCCTGCGCCACTATGGCCTGGATAAAGATTTCGCTTTGAATATCGAGGTGAACCACGCTACGCTGGCCGGACATACATTCGAACACGAATTGCAGGCTGCTGTGGATGCCGGCATGTTGTGCAGTATCGATGCAAACCGCGGCGACTATCAGAATGGCTGGGATACCGACCAGTTCCCGATGGATATCTACGAACTGACTCAGGCATGGCTGGTCATCCTTCAGGGTGGCGGTCTGACAACCGGAGGAACAAACTTCGACGCAAAGACCCGTCGTAACTCGACAGACCTGGATGATATCTTCCTGGCTCATATCGGTGGTATGGATGCGTTTGCCCGTGCTCTGATGTGTGCAGCCGCTATTATAGAACAGTCTGATTACACCAAGATGCGTGCCGAACGTTATGCCAGCTTCGATGGTGGCGACGGTAAAGCCTTTGAAGACGGTAAACTTACCCTGGAAGACCTGCGTACGATCGCTCTCCGCGACGGAGAACCGAAACAGATCAGCGGTAAGCAGGAGTTATATGAGATGATTCTCAATTTATATATATAATTAGTTACAAGGAGTAACTCTTTCCCCTCTGGAGAGGGGATTAAGGGGTTGTGTTAAATTTAGTCTTATAACTGGCA